>NZ_JBHSCW010000002.1:0-199025 GCF_042651425.1 Fodinicurvata halophila
GACCAAAATCCCCCAGAGGGCTTAAAGCCAGGATACGCATCTCGAACAACGGCCCAAGCCAAAACAGCTCGCAAAACCGCCGTCCGCGTATCCCTTCCAATAACAATCAACAATGTCAAAGAGCCGAGGCTTCGCTCGTCCGGATGGATATCCGTTTTGTGAAGGCCTCCGCAGCGGATCGGCCGACGCCGTCGCTGCGCTGAGGTTGCGGGGTATAGCTCCACTGCCCGGGGACTGTCAAACCCTTTGTTACGAATTTCTTTCGCGACCGCAAAACCCCCGTCCCGACTCAATCGAACAACCCGCCAAGCAAGGTTGAGAATCGATGATTCACAGCAACTTGAGTGGGACAGCTCGGTGGTTTATGGATGTATTAACCATTGACATTCAGAATCCGTGCGGACATTGTCCTTTGCAAGGCTAAGGCAGGGGCCATGCCTGGAAGACATACCTCCCGCGTAAAACTCAGCTCGCCTTGTTTATTCCTGGGGCTGTGCTGAGGCGGGGCAGATTCAAATCGGGGAGCACGTGGCCGAATGCGACACGGCAGGCAGAGAACACGCAGATTCGCCACAACATGGCGTCTGTCGCTTCTAGCCGGAACAACAGCACTGACACTGGCGCTTGGCACTTTCACAGTCATCACAGACGTGGGCAGCCGCCCAAATCCTCCCTCTCCTCCCACAGATCTCGAAAAGAACGTCGATCCCTTCCAGCAGGTGGTCTATCTTTCCGGCCTGGTTGGCCAGGAGGACAATGCCGAACTGCTGCAGCAGAAAACCCTGACGGTCACGGTCGAGAGCGGAGACACCCTGACGAAGCTGTTGACCGAGACAGGCGTCAGCCAGAAGGAAGCCTATCGTGCCATCGAGGCTCTGAAGGAGGTCTTCAGCCCACGTGACCTGCGGGTGGGACAAGAGGTCAAGCTCGCATTCAAGCCGGAGAGCCGCGGTCTCTACAGCATCGAAGCCTCCGATGCGCCGCCTGAACTGGTTTCCCTCAGCCTCAGTCCCAACGTGGACGAGGAAGTGGAAGTCCAGAAAACGGATGCCGACAAGTATGCGACCCGGACTCACGAACGCACCTTTGAAATGGTCGATTCCAGCGCCAACGGAACGATCACGACCAGCCTGTTCGAGGCCGCCAGCAAGGATCGCGTGCCCTACAACGTCCTCTCCGACGCCGTGCGCACGCTGAGCTTCGACGTGGATTTCCAGCGGGATATCCAGAGAGGCGACGAATTCGAGCTGCTCTACGAGAGCTACACCAACGAGAAGGGCGAGGTCGTCAAGACCGGCGAGATTCTCTACGTCTCACTGAAGACTGGCGGCGAGGACCTGTCCTACTATCGCTACGAGACGGGCGACGGGGATGTCGACTATTTCAACAGCGAGGGCCAGTCGGCACGCAAGGGCCTGATGAAGACCCCAGTCGACGGTGCTCGAGTCAGCTCAGGCTATGGCATGCGCAAGCATCCCACGCAGGGCTATACCAAGATGCACAAGGGCGTCGACTTCGCCGCGCCCACCGGAACACCGATCTATGCCGCCGGCGACGGCGTCGTCGAGAGGGCCGGGCCTTTCAGCAGCTACGGCAACTACATCCGTCTGCGCCACAACAACTCCTACCAGACCGCCTATGCCCACCTGAACGGCCTGGCCAAGGGCATAACGGCCGGCACCCGCGTAAAGCAGGGAGACGTCATCGGCTATGTGGGCAGCACCGGCCGGTCCACTGGCCCGCACCTCCACTACGAGGTCCTGCAGGACGGCGCTCACGTCAATCCATCGGACATCAAGCTGCCCACCGGGCGCAAGCTGGCCGGAAGCGAACTGGAAGACTTCGAGTCTCACATGCAGGCGATCGACCTGCGCCGGCAGGACATCGACACCTCCACTCAGTTCGCCAGTCGCGAAGACTGCGAGCCGGAAGCCGACACCGCAAAGAAAGAGGCGGAGCCTTCCTGCTGAAGGCCCCGCCTCTTCTACACGCACTTTCCCGATAGAGATCAGGCGGCTGCCGCCTGGGCGGGCTCGCCGTTGATGGTCAGGCCAGAGTCCTGGGTGCGGATCTGTACCCTGTCACCGTCGGAGACATTGCCCTGAAGAATCTGCTCGGCCAGCGGATTCTGCAGCTCCTTCTGGATGACGCGCCGCAGCGGACGGGCCCCGTAGACAGGGTCGTACCCCGCATTGGCAAGCCATTCCCGGGCGTTCTCGTCCACGTCCAGCCTGATCTTGCGCTCGGCCAACAGTTTCTCCAAATGCGCCAGCTGGATATCGACGATGCCGGTCATCTGCTCGCGGCTCAGGCGATGGAACAGCAGGATCTCGTCCAGCCGGTTCAGGAACTCCGGCCGGAAGGCGCCGCGCACCACCTCCATGACCTGCTCGCGCATCTCGGCACTGTCCTCGCCCGGCGTCTGCGCGGCCAGGATCTCGGCGCCCAGGTTGGAGGTCAGGATGATCAGGGTGTTGCGGAAATCCACGTGACGTCCCTGGCCGTCGGTCAGGCGGCCGTCATCCAGCACCTGCAGCAGAACGTTGAAGACATCCGGATGGGCCTTCTCGACCTCGTCGAACAGAATCACCTGATAGGGACGGCGCCGCACCGCCTCGGTCAGCGCTCCGCCTTCCTCGTAACCAACATAGCCGGGCGGCGCGCCGATCATGCGGGCCACCGCATGTTTTTCCATGTACTCCGACATGTCGAGGCGCAGCAGGGCCGTCTCGTCATCGAACAGGAACGAGGCCAGCGCCTTGGTCAGCTCCGTCTTGCCGACACCGGTGGGCCCCAGGAAGAGGAACGAACCGATGGGCCGATTCGGATCCTGCAGGCCGGCGCGGGCCCGACGCACGGCATTGGAGACCGAGATCACGGTCTCCTCCTGGCCTATCACGCGCTTGCGCAGGGCCGATTCCATGTTCAGCAGCTTCTCGCGCTCGCCTTCCAGCATCTTGTCCACCGGAATCCCGGTCCAGCGTGAGACGACCGACGCGATGTGCTCGGCGGTCACCTCCTCCTCCAGGATCTGTTCCTCGGGATCGGCTTCCGCCTCGGCCAGCCTGCCCTCGAGCTCGGGCACGATCGAGTAGCGCAGCTCGGCCACCCGCTCCAGGTCACCGCGCCGCTGGGCCGTCTCGATCTCCTGGCGCGCCTGCTCCAGCTGCTCCTTCAGCTTCTGGGCGTCAGCCAGCTTGCCCTTTTCCTTCTGCCAGCGTTCGGTCAGCTCACTCGACTGCCGTTCCAGCTCCGCCAGTTCGTCCTCGAGCTTCTCGAGACGCTCCCGAGAGGCCTTGTCCTTCTCCTTGCGCAGGGCCGTCTGCTCGATCTTCAGCTGGATGATGCGCCGGTCCAACTCGTCCAGCTCCTCGGGCTTGGAATCGACTTCCATGCGGACACGGCTCGCCGATTCGTCCACCAGGTCGATGGCCTTGTCCGGCAGGAACCGGTCCGTGATGTAGCGGCTGGACAGGTTGGCCGCCGTCACCAGGGCGGCGTCACTGATGCGCACGCCATGGTGCACCTCGTACTTCTCCTTCAGCCCGCGCAGGATCGAGACCGTGTCCTCGATGCTGGGCTCGGAAATGAATACGGGCTGGAAGCGCCGAGCCAGGGCTGCATCCTTCTCGATGTACTTGCGGTATTCGTCCAGGGTGGTGGCGCCGACACAGTGCAGGTCACCGCGAGCCAGGGCCGGCTTCAGCATGTTGGAGGCGTCCATCGCGCCTTCCGTCTTGCCGGCGCCGATCAGGGTGTGCAGCTCGTCGATGAAGACGATGATCTCGCCCTCGGCGGCCGAGATCTCCTGCAGCACCCCCTTGAGGCGTTCCTCGAACTCGCCGCGATACTTGGCACCGGCCACCATGGAGCCGAGGTCCAGGGACATCAGGCGCTTGCGCTTCAGGCCCTCTGGAACGTCGCCGTTGACGATGCGAAGCGCCAGGCCTTCCGCGATGGCGGTCTTGCCGACACCCGGTTCGCCAATCAGGACGGGGTTGTTCTTGGTGCGCCGCGAGAGGACCTGGATGGTGCGGCGAATCTCTTCGTCGCGGCCGATCACCGGATCCAGCTTGTTGTCCCGGGCGGCCTGTGTCAGGTCGCGGGCATACTTCTTGAGGGCATCGTAGCTGTCCTCGGCATTGGCGCTGTCGGCGGTGCGCCCCTTGCGCATCTCCTCGATTGCCTTGTTGAGGGCCTGCGGTGTGACTCCGGCCGCCTCGAAGGCCTTGGCGGCGGCCTGCCCCTTCTCCATGGACAGGGCCTGCAGCAGGCGCTCGCTGGTGACGAAACTGTCACCGGCCTTCTCGGACAGCTTCTCGGCCTGTTCGAAAACCCGTGCCAGCTCCGGCGTCAGATAAATCTGCCCGGCACCTGAGCCTTCGACCTTCGGCAATTTCTCCAGCGCCTCATCCACATGCTTGCGGGCCAGGCGCGAGTCACCACCGGCCTGGCTGATCAGGTTCGCGGCCAGGCCTTCCTCGTCGTCCAGCAGGGTTTTCAGGAGGTGTTCGGGGGTCAGTCGCTGATGCCCGCGGCGCAGGGCCAGGGTCTGGGCCGCCTGCAGGAATCCGCGCGCGCGTTCCGTGTACTGTTCAGGATCCATGTTCAAACTCTCCTCTTCTGCGTCTTATCAAGCCCGCAGATGATTCTGTTGCTTTTTCGCACCCTCTTAAGAGGCGTGCGCCTTATCTCCAACGGCAATCACCGCTCCAGCGATATATGGTGCGTTGCAAAAACGCCACAAGACTTGCGCACAGCAAAAAAAGCCCCCGCACAGAAAACTGTGCGGGGGCAGGGTCAGGAGAGATCGATGCCTACGCCCGTCATCGCCTTGAGGAACTTCAACGAGACCGCAAGACGACCGGCCGCAAACAACGCGTGGAGCATAGTAAACTTCGGCGGGGTAACGCAACTGCAATTCATTATCATCTACAGAAAAAATTTCGCTCCATCCGACACTTGATTGCGGGAACCGCCGGCGGTTGAATTGAAACTCGCAAGCAGTCAGCCGGCCGGACCCATGACAATCACTCTTGCCGCCATCAACCGCTACCCCATCAAGGGCCTGAAGGCCCAGGTCCTGGAGTCCGCGCGCCTGTCTCCCCAGAAGGGCCTGATTGGCGATCGGCTCTTTTCGCTTGCGCGTGGCTCGGCCGGGTACAACCTGCCCCATCATATGTCGCCGAGCGCCATGAGCGTCCTGGACCTGGAGAACGAGGAACGCCTGGCGAAGCTGGAAGCGCACTATGACGACGATACGCAAACGCTGCAGCTGCTGCGCAGCGGACAGCGCCGCCCCCTGGCCCAGGCCCGGGTCGACACCCCTCTGGGCCGCAGCCTGATCAGTCAGTTCTTTGCCGATTTCCTGGGCGACAGCCGGCGCGGCCTGCCCCGCCTGATCGAAAGCGAGGAGGCCCTTGCTCCCAGCGACTGGGTAAGCCTGATCAACCTGTCTTCCCTGAAGGATATCGAGCGCGTCGCACGGCAGCAGCTGGACCCTGAGCGGCTGCGCGCCAATCTCTGGATCGAGGGGGCCGACCCCTGGGAGGAGCGCGAGTGGCAGGGCAGCAGGTTCCACCTCGGAAATGCCGTCCTGCAGGCTACGTCCCCCTTGGAATGCACCGCCAGCGCCAATGTGAACCCGCGCGAAGCCCAGCGGGATATCAACCTGCCGCTGCTCATGCGCAAGGGTTTCATGCATCAGCAGGTGGGCCTGCAGCTGACCGTCCTGGAAGGTGGGCGCATCAAGCAGGGGGACCGGCTACAGCCCTTCACTCAATAAGACGGTTCAGCCCGAAAAAAAACAGGGCCGCCGTCCCCGGTGCGGGACGGCGGCCCTGTCGCGATTCGCTGCAACGCCGATTCAGGAGGTTACCAGACCCGAATCGCCGCTGGTCTCGTCGCTGCTAACCGTTGAACGCCGGCGGCGGCGCTTGGGTGCTTCGTCCTGCTGGGTCGTTTCCGAGTCGCTGCCGGAACCGGCATCGCTGCCGTTGCCTTCCTCCTTGGGGGACTCGCCTAGGATCTTGAGAAGCCCGGCCTCTTCCTCGTTTCCGCTACTGTCGGAGTCGGACTGGCCCGCCTCGCTGGTTTCGGGCTTCTTGCGCGGACGGCCACGGCGTGCCCCGTTTCCGCGCGACGGAGCCGCAGCCTTGTCGCTGCCCTCGTCCTGATCGTTGCCTGTTTTCTGGTTGCGCGCAGCAGGCTTTCGCTTGGGAGAAGAGGCAGGGCTTTCTTCGGTATCACCCTTCTCGCCGTCAGAAGACGACGAGGCCTCTTGCGTGTCCTCATTGTCGCTGCCCTTGGCCGCGGCCCGTTCGGAACGGCTGCGCCCATTGTTGCGGCGGTTGTTGCTTCGTCCGTTGCCGTCACGGCTGTCACTGCGCTCGTCCTGATCGGAGTCGCCCTCGCCGTCTTCCGCATCGTCGCCGTCATTCTGGCGCGGCTGGGTCCGCTGCTGGCCCGGATCCATGCTTTCGTTCAGGATCCGGTAATAGTGCTCGGCGTGCTGCTGGAAGGATTCGGCAAGCACGCGGTCTCCCGCCGCCTGCGTATCCCTGGCCAACTGCATGTACTTCTCGTAGACCTGTGTCGGGTTCCCCCGCACCCGGCCCTCAGGGCCGGCGCTTTCGAAGGTCTGCGCGCGAAGTGGCACATTGGAGCGGCGCCCGGAGCGTCCGCGGCCCCGCCGTTGATTGTTACCTTGTCTCATCGATGCGTACGTCACATGTTGGATAGTGTTTTTTGCACGAGCGGGTCGTTCATTCCCGATGATCTCAAACAATCCGGGAAAGACGCTTCAACATTAATGTCTATTGAACGTCTCGGGATTATCGCCCTGATGTTCAGCGCCGAAGCGCTGGACCCGATCAGCTTCGGGCAACACCCTATCTCCCTCGCCTGCGCTTTCCAACCTTTTTTTTAATTCGCGGCGCATTGCGGAAAGCCGGAAAGCAACAGGCAGCGCGGATGTCCTGCAATATCGCGCAACACTTCCACCGAACCGGCCCCGGCCTGCCGGAAGAGTCGCGCGACCGCCTCGGCCTGAGCGGCACCGATCTCCACTGCCGCGATTCCATTTTTTCCAACGAGATCAGGGAGTTGCCCTGAGAGGCTTCGATAGGCCGCCAGTCCATCCGGACCGGCAAAGAGAGCCGTGGCCGGATCGTGCATCGCCACTTCGACCGGCAGACCGGCGCGCTCCACCTCGCCGATGTAGGGGGGGTTGCAGAGAACAATATCGAACGGCCCCTGCAACGCAGCGCCCCAATCGGCACAGAGAAACCTGCAGCGCGCATCCAGTCCCAGCCGAGTCGCGTTCCGGCGCGCCACGAGGAGCGCCTCCTCACTGCAGTCCGTGCCTATGCCCCGGGCCTGGGGCAGCTCGTGCAGCATAGCCAACAGGAGGCATCCGCTGCCCGTGCCCAGGTCCAACACGGACCATTCACCTTCCCGCTCTGAAAGACGGGCCAGCAGACCCTGTATCAGGGTTTCACTGTCGGGACGCGGGTCCAGGACGGCCGGCGTGATCTCGAACTCCAGCGACCAGAACTCGCGCCGGCCCAGGATGCGGGACAGCGGCTCGCCCTGAAGACGCCGCTCCAGAGCGGCACCGAAATCGTTTTCGCCGCGCGGGGCAACCTCCTGTTCTGGATAGGCCAGCAGCTTGCCCGAAGGAACCTCCAGAACGCCGGCCAGCAACAGCCTGGCCTCCCGGCGAGGGCTGGCGAACCCGCTCTCGCGCAGACGCCGTGCCGCCTCGTCCAGCAGGCGCCCGACCCGGGTCACTGGTAGTCCGCCAGCCGTGCCGCCTGGTCCTCGTAGATCAGGGTCTCGATGACCTCGCCCAGGGCTTCCCCGGAAATCACCTTCTCCAGCTTGTAGAGGGTCAGGTTGATGCGATGGTCGGTCACCCGCCCCTGCGGGAAGTTGTAGGTGCGGATACGCTCGGAGCGATCGCCCGACCCCACCTGCTGGCGCCGTGCGGCCGCCTCGGCCGCCTGCTGCTCGCGCCGCATGCCGTCGTAAAGCCGCGCCCGCAGCACCTTCATGGCCTTCAGGCGATTCTTGTGCTGTGACTTCTCGTCCTGACACTGCACCACGATCCCGCTGGGCATGTGGGTGATCCGAACCGCCGAATCCGTGGTGTTCACATGCTGGCCGCCAGCCCCCTGGGAGCGGAAGGTATCAACACGCAGATCCTTGTCCTCGATATGGACGTCCACCTCCTCTGCCTCCGGCAGCACGGCCACGGTGGCCGCCGAGGTGTGAATGCGACCGCCCGACTCCGTGACCGGCACGCGCTGCACCCGATGAACGCCGGATTCGAACTTCAGCTGGCTGTAGACGTTCTGCCCGGAAATGGAAGCACTGGCTTCCTTGAGGCCGCCGATCTCCGTCTCGGTATAGTCCAGGGTCTCGAAGCGCCAGCCCTGGCTGTCGGCATAGCGCTGATACATGCGGAAGAGCTCGCCGGCGAAAAGTGCCGCTTCGTCACCGCCCGTGCCGGCACGCACCTCCAGGATGACGTTGCGATTGTCGTCGGCATCCTTGGGCAGCAGCATCAGGATCAGTTCGTGCTCCGCCTCTTCTATGCGCTGGCGAAGCGCATAATACTCCTGTTCCGCCAGCTCCCGCATCTCGCTCTCGGCGGTGCTGTCCTGGCGAAGGCTGTCCAGGTCGGCCAGCTCGCGCCGCTGCGCCTCCAGCGAATCCATCTTCTCCACCAGGGGCGTCAGCTCATGGAACTCACGCAACAGCTTGGTATAGGCCTCGGACCCCGGATCGGGATGGTCGCTCAGCAGGGCAGTCAGTTCCCGGTGCCGTGCGGCGACCTGCTTCAGATTCTCGTCCAGTCTCACCTGTCGTTCTTCCCCTTCCCGGTATCGATCCGGAAAAGTCTTTCCAGAAATCGTTCCAGTTGCGCCTTCTCCTCCGGACTCTCGGACGCCATCTCCCGCAGCGTCCGGCTCGGCTCATGCAGGAGGCGGTTCAGCAACAAGCGCGTTGCGGCCTCCGCGTCAAGCCTTCCATCGGCCAGCACCTCTTCACGCAATTCCTCGCAGTGCCTGCGAAAGGCCACCACGGGCGTGTCCGCGCCGCCCGGGTGCACTTCGCGCTGGAAGCTCTCCAGTTCCTCGGACAGGATGCCCCAGGCTTGGGTCGCTGCTTCCTCGCGAGCCTGCTGCCCGGCCCGGGCGCGCTGCTCCAGGTCGTGCAGGTCATAGACGAACGCGCCCTCGACGGCATTGACCTCCGGCTCGATGTCCCGGGGCACGCCGGTATCGAGGAAAAGCAGGGGCCGCCGCCGGCGCTGCTTCATCAGGCGTTCCCCCGCGCGGCGATCCACGAGGAAATGGCCGTTGCCGTTGGCGCAGAGCACGACATCGGCCGTCTCCAGCGATGCCTCCCACTCCGTCCAGTCCAGGTAGTGTCCCGCCAGACGCTCGGCCGTTGCGCGGGCCAGGGCAGGCCGGCGCTGGGCCACCAGGATCTTCTCCATTCCGGCTGCCCGGAATTCGGAGGCCAGGACCTCCCCCATCTCGCCGGAGCCGATCAGCAGAAGGCTGCAGCCCTCGAGGCGCCCGTAAAGATCGCGGGCCACCCGCAGGGCCGAGGCCGCCAGCGTGGCCGGCCGCTCGGCTAGGGAAGTTTCGCTGCGCACGCGCTTGGCCACCCGGAAGGCGGCCTGAAGAGGTTTGTCCAGGCCGGGGCCGCACATGCCCAGGCTCTCGGAGAGGCGATGGCTTTCCTTGACCTGTCCCAGGACGTAGGGCTCACCCAGGACCTGGCTGTCGAGCGCTGCGGTCACGGCGAAGAGGTGGTGCAGGGCATCCGTCCCTCTCAGGCAATAGGCGCGCGGCAGGAGCTCCTCCTGCCCCACGCCGATCCACGCGGCGATCCTGGCAAGAACGGCCTCGTCCGGGACCGCAGTGTCTTGCCCGGCGACCACCACTTCGATCCTGTCACAGGTCGACAGCAGCAACGCCTGCTCGACCCCCAGACCACGCAACTCCCTCAGGGCCTGACTGCGTTTCTCGCTCTCGAGAAAGAGCTGTTCGCGCAGCAGACCGTCGACGGAGCGGTGATTGAGGCCAACAAGGATCAGGTCATCGGGCATCCGCTCATGCTAGCAAAAAAGTGGCCGTACCATCATGCTCGGGTCGGCTTCAGACAAGTTCGCGCAAACGCGTGCCGATGGCATCCAGGGCCAGGGTCTCCTGCGCGCCGCTGTCGAGATCGCGCAGGGTCGCTTCACCGGCCTTCAGTTCGTCCTCGCCGATCATCACGGCAGCCCGCGCATTCATCTGGTTGGCCCGCTTCATGCGCTTCTTCAGGTTGCCGGAATAGCCGAGCTCCACGGCAAACCCCTGATGGCGCAGATCCTGCGTCAGTTTCAGCGCCGTCGCCTCCGATGCGTCGCCCACGGGAATCACGGCCACCGGGCGAGGAGGCGAGTCAACGTCACGGACCAGCATGGCCAGGCGTTCGATTCCGGCCGCCCAGCCGATTCCAGGTGTCGAGGGACCGCCCATGGTCTCCACAAGTCCATCATAGCGGCCGCCGGCGACCACGGCGCTCTGGGCGCCCAGACGGTCGCTGGTGAACTCGAAGGCCGTGTGACTGTAGTAGTCCAGACCGCGCACCAGGCGCGAATTCAGCGTGTAGGGAATCTCCAGGGCATCCAGGCCGCGGCAGACCTGCGCGAAGAAATCGCGGCTGGTCTCGTTGAGGTACGCCTCGAATGCGGGGGCATCCTCAACCACCCTGCGATCGCCTTCATCCTTGGAATCGAGGATTCGCAGGGGATTGCGTGTCAGACGCATCCGGCTGTCCTCGCTCAGTTCGTCCTGGCGCGTCTCGAAATAGCTCACCAGTGCTGCGCGATAGGCCTTGCGGCTGTCCAGGTCGCCCAAGGTATTCAGCTCCAGGACCGTGTCCTGGAGGATACCCAGCTCCTGCAGGATATGACGGCCCAGTGCGATCACCTCGATGTCCGCCTGGGGCTGCGGCGCACCCAGCAACTCGACGCCGATCTGGTGGAACTGGCGCTGGCGGCCCTTCTGCGGGCGCTCGTGACGAAACATCGGCCCGGAATAGAAGTACTTGAGCGGCAGGCTCTGGTGCAGGCCGTTGGAGATCAGTGCGCGCGCCACCCCGGCCGTGTTCTCGGGCCGCAGCGTGATCTCCTCGCCCTCCTTCAGGGAGAAGCTGTACATTTCCTTGGTCACGATGTCCGAGGTATCCCCAAGCGTGCGCTTGAAGACATCGGTGAATTCGAAAATCGGGGTTGCGATTTCCTCGAAACCGTAGCGCTCGGCGACGCCACGCGCGCGCTCGATCACCGCACGGTGACGGCGCATCTCCTCGGGCAGCAGGTCATGGGTTCCGCGTACAGGCTGCAGGGTCGACACGTTTCTTGTTCCTGGTTTCTGTCGAATGGGGACGAACAGGGGCGGTCTGCGCCAGGGCGATGCTATTCAGCTGCCGTCTGATGCTGCGCGTCCTGCTTCTCGGCCTCGATCTCGGCGGCCTTCTTTTCCACCAGTTCGACCAGATGGTCAACGATATCGGCATTCTGCAGGCGATGGTGGGGCTGTCCCTGGATATAGACCTGATGGGTGCCGCGCCCGCCACCGGTAAAGCCGATATCGGTCATGGTGGCTTCGCCCGGCCCGTTCACGACGCAGCCGATGACGGAGACCGTCATCGGGGTGGTGATGTGAGCCAACCGCTCCTCTAGCACCTCGACCGTCTTGATGACATCGAACTGCTGCCGCGCGCAGGAGGGACAGGAAATCACGTTGACGCCCCTGTGGCGCAGGTTGAGGGACTTCAGGAGCTCGAAGCCGACCTTCACCTCTTCCACCGGATCGGCGGAGAGGGAAACCCGCAGCGTATCGCCGATGCCGGACCAGAGCAGCATCCCCAGTCCCACCGAGGACTTGACCGTACCGCCACGCAGGCCGCCCGCCTCGGTAATCCCGATATGCAGCGGCGCATCGGTGGCTTCGGCCAGCTGCTGATAGGCCGCAACGGCCAGGAAGTTGTCCGAGGCCTTGCAGGAGATCTTGAACTCCAGGAAATCCTCGTCTTCCAGCGCCTTGGCGTGATTGAGCGCGCTTTCCACCATGGCCTCCGGACAGGGCTCGCCATAGCGCTCCAGCAGGGAGCGTTCCAGCGAGCCGGCATTCACGCCGATCCGGATCGAGCAGCCGTTGTCGCGGGCCGCCCGCACCACTTCCTGGATCCGTTCGCGCGAACCGATGTTGCCCGGATTGAAACGCAGGCAGGCCGCCCCGTTCTCCGCCGCCTCGATGGCACGTTTATAGTGGAAATGGATGTCGGCAACGATGGGAACCGTCACCTCCGGCACGATCTCGCGCAGGGCTGCGGAGGAGTCGGCATCGGGGCAGGACACACGCACGATGTCTGCGCCCGCGACCTCGAGCTGGCGGATCTGGTCGATCGTGCCCGCAACGTCCGTGGTGGCCGTATTGGTCATCGACTGCACGGTGATGGGGGCATCCCCGCCGACGGGCACCTTGCCGACGTGGATCTGGCGGGATTTCCGTCTCTGGATATCGCGATAGGGCCGCACACTCATGACCGACCGGCTCCTCGGGCTATAGCGGCAGTGGAAAGCATACTCGGAAGATGCCCTTCCAGCGTCCGGACTTCAAGATCGCAGGCTTGGCCCTGC
The DNA here is from genome assembly GCF_042651425.1 of Fodinicurvata halophila. Lineage (NCBI taxonomy): Bacteria > Pseudomonadati > Pseudomonadota > Alphaproteobacteria > Rhodospirillales > Rhodovibrionaceae > Fodinicurvata > Fodinicurvata halophila. The sequence continues at coordinate 12,707 of NZ_JBHSCW010000002.1, forward strand.
CTACTGCTGCAACGTCCCGGAGGTCAACTGCTGGGGATCCAAAGGCACATCCCGGCGCACGGTGCCCATGCCCCCGAGTGACGGGATCGCGCTGCCGTCCACGCGAATGTCCAGCCCTCCGGCATTGCCCGTCAACAGGGTCATGCCGTCCTGGTCGGGCACGAGATAGCTCTCGCCCGCGCGCAGGACACGCGTGAAGACCAGCTCTCCCTGGGCGTCACGGATCTGGACCCAGCTGTCCGAGGTGGCCTCCAGGACAATGCGCGCATCCTCGTTGTCTTCACCATAGACGCGGCCGGAGGCCGTTTCGGGTTGCGTTTCCTCCGCCCCATCCTCTTCGGATCCCGGCAGCTCGGGAATGTCGTTGTCTTCACCGGTCTCCTCGGCACCTGTCTCGGCTGGACTGTCGTCCTCGGGCAGGGCTGCCTGCTCGCTTTCCTGTTCCGCAGCATCCGCCGTCCCTTCCGCAGTCTCTGGCCCTTCTGCGGTCTCTGGCAGCTCCTCGCCCGTATTATCCGCGGCGAGATCTTCGGATGCGGGCTCCTCGGTCGCCGGTTCCTCCGGGGAAGCGTCGTCCGCCTGGGCGCCCGACGGCTCGTCGGGCGTCGGGGCAACTTCACCATCTCCTTCGCCCTCGGCCGCCTCGGACGCGTCGTCGTCCGCCAGCCCGGAGTCCGCCGGCACCTCCTGCGCATCCGGAGACGCGGTTTCGAAGGCGGTCGTCTCCCCGTCCGCGGGCTCTGCATCCTCGCCGAGAGGCTCGGAGTCGCCCTCCGGTCCGGCGGCGCTCTCCGTCTCACCGGACAAGCTCTCCTGCTCCGAAACCCCGGGCAGGAGCTCCACGTAGGGGCGCCCCTGGTCGTTCCAGAGATACCAGGCTCCATAGACCAGCGCGATCAGCAGGACGGAGATCAGGACCAGTGCAATGCCGGGGATGCGTCCTTCCGGCTTGGGTGCCGGGAAGCTGAGGTCCTGGGATGCGGCGGCAAGATCGCGAACCTCGGCCTTGAAGCGCTGGACCATGTCGTCGGAATCCAGCCCGAGATATTCGGCATAGCTGCGCACGAAGCCGATGGCATAGGTGGCACCCGGCAAATCGTCGTAGCGTCCCTCCTCGATGGCCAGGAGATAGTCATAGCGTATGCGCAACTCCTTGCTGACATCCCGCAGCTCGTGCCCCAGCTCTTCGCGCACGTGCCTCAGTGTCTCGGAAACCGCCGGCTCAGGATATCGCCAATCGCCATCGTCGTACTCGGGATGAGGGGAGGGTCCTCGCATACCGTCGTTTTGCGCCATCTGTGCTTATTGCAACCGTGTCTTTCGGAGACAGACGGGATGCCCGCCTCGCATAAGGTTAAAGAGGCCGGCCGGGGCAGATTCCTATGTGTCCCGGTCAGATAAGTCGCGACTCTTCACATTGGTTTCTAACAAATCCCCGCAGCAAACAGCAAATGACTTAATCATAGCGAAATACCTTCAGATTGAAATACCGTGGTCGATGGCATAGCCGCGCAAGACCTCCCGCACGCTGTGGTCGGGCCGGACCACCAGATCGTCGATGAATTCCTCCAGTTCCGCCAGATCCAGGCTGCGGATCATGGTTCGGATCTGGCCGACGGAGGCAGGAGGCATGGAGAGAATGCGAAATCCGCATCCCAGCGCCGCCAGCGCTTCCAGCGGATGTCCCGCCATCTCGCCGCAGAGGGAAATCTGCGCTCCCGCCTCGTCGGCCTGGCGCATCACGCCCTTCAGGAAGTTCAGGGCCGGCGGTGAGAGCACGTCGTAACGCCGTGCCAGCCTGGGATTTCCGCGGTCGCTGGCAAAGAAGAACTGGAAAAGGTCGTTGCTGCCCAGGGAGACGAAGTCGCTGCGTTCGAACAGGGCCGGGAGCTGCCACGCCAGGGCCGGCACCTCCAGCATGGCCCCGACCTCGAGCCGGGCAGGCTCACTGCCGCCGTTCTGCAGATGCCGCTCCATCTCGCGGTCGAGCAGATTCCGGGCGCGGGTCAGTTCGCTGACATCGCTGATCATCGGAAACATCAGGCGCAGATGCCGCTTTTCGGATGCTTTCAGGAAGGCCCGCAGCTGCCGACGCAGCATGGCGGGACGATCCAGGCCGATCCGGATCGCACGCCAGCCCATGACGGGATTCTCGTCCGGCGTCCCACCCCAGTACGGCAGCGCCTTGTCGCCACCGATATCCAGGGTGCGGAAGGTCACCGGCTTGTCCTCGGCGAGGGTCAGCACCCGGTCATAGAACTCGGTCTGCGTCGGCACGTCGGGAAAGGCCTCCCGGACCATAAACGGCACCTCGGTGCGATATAGCCCGATCCCCTCCGCGCCGCAGTCATGGGCCTGGGAAATGTCAAGCAGCAGGCCGGCGTTGACCTGCAGGCTGACGCGGGTGCCGTCCTTCGTCTCCGAGGGCAGGTCCCGATTGTACGCAAAGAGGGCGCGGCGCTGCTCACGGACCTCGATGGCATCCGCGAAATGCTCGCGCACGCTGAGCCGAGGCCGCAGCAGGACCTGGCCGTGATCCCCGTCCAGGATCATGAAGTCGCCGGGCCGCACCAGGCTGAGAAGATCCGGGCAGCGCCCCAGCATGGGGATACCAAGCGCCCGTGCCACGATCGCCACATGGGCGGTCGGGCCGCCCTCCTCGAGTACCACGCCACGCAACCGGGCCGGATCGTAATCGAGCAGTTCGGCCGGCCCCAGGGTGCGGGCGACCAGGATCATGTCGTCCGGCAGGTCATTGGCCTCCGCCGAGCCTTCCGCGCCCAGCAGGTGGTGGAGAAGCCGGTTGCCCAGGTCCTCCATGTCCGAGTAACGCTCGCGGATATAGGGATCGCGGACCTTCGACATGCGCGTGCGCATGTCCTTCTGCACCCGTTGCACGGCGGCTTCGGCGGTCAGACCGCCCCGCACGGCCTCGCGCAGGCGTTCGATCCAGCCGCGGTCCGCCGCGAACATGCGGTAGGTCTCCAGCACCTCGCGATGTTCGCCGGATTCCGCAAGTTCGCTGCGTTCCAGCAGGTTGTCCAGCGCCCCCAGCATCTCGTGCAGGGAGTGATCCAGCCGCTGCAGCTCGCCGCCGACGTCTTCGGCCACGATCTGCTTGATCACGATCCCGCGTTCGTGGGAGACGGCTTCACCCATGGCGACGCCCTCGTGCAGGGTGATGCCACTGAGCCGCAGGGGCAGCGTGGTGGTGCTGTCGGTATGGCGCTCCTCCTCCTCGCCGATCAGGCCTGCGCCGCCGATCAACTCCACCAGCACCATGGCCACGATTTCCAGAGTCTCAATCTCGTCCTCGGTGTAGCTGCGTCGGGTCTTGTTCTGAACGGCAAGGACACCGATGACGCGCCCTTCGCGCAGCAGGGGCACGCCCAGCATGGAATGATAGACTTCCTCGCCGGTTTCCGGCCGATAGGCGAAGTTCGGGTGCTCCTGGGCCTCCGGCAGGGACAGGGCCCGGCCTGTCAGGGCGACCTCGCCGACGATGCCCTCGCCCATACGCAGGCGTGTGCGGTGCACGGCTTCCGGGCGCAACCCCCAGGTCGCGAAGAGCTCCAAGACCTCGCCGGCGCGCAGCACGTAGAGCGAGCAGACCTCGGCCACCATGTCGTCGGCGATCAGGCGCACGAGCCTGTCGAGGCGGTCCTGCCAGTGACCACCGCTCTGCATGAGATCGCGCACCTGCCTCAGCAGTCTGCGCGACCCTCCCCAACCGGTTGACTGCGGCGACATCGGTCCGACTCCCGCTTCCCGGCCTGACGTAACCTGCGAAAACGCTACGGACGCTAGGTAGCGTCGAGACCGTAAGCCGTATGCAGGCTGCGCAAGGCCAGCTCAAGAAAGGCCTCTTCGATCAGGACGCTGACCTTGATCTCGGAGGTCGTGATTACCTGTATGTTGATGCCCCGGGACGCCAGTGCCTGGAACATCTGCTGTGCCACGCCGGCGTGGCTGCGCATGCCGACACCGATGACGGAGACCTTGACCACATCCTCTTCGGCCGAAAGATCTGCATAGCCAAGCTCGTCACGCCGGCTCTCCAGCACCCCGACGGCCCGGTCCAGGTCGCTGCGGCTTACCGTGAAGGTCATGTCGGTCGTCTTGGTATCAGGAGATATGTTCTGAACGATCATATCAACATTGATGGCCGAGTCGGCCAGAGGCCCGAAAATCGACGCCGCGACGCCGGGGCGATCCGGGACGTTGCGCAGCGTGATCTTCGCTTCATCCCGGCTGTAGGTTACTCCGCTGACGACTGCCTTTTCCACGATCTCTTCCTCATCTACAACCAGCGTCCCGGGCCTCTCCTCGAACGTGGAGCGCACCTGGACCGGCACATGGTGCTTCATGGCCATCTCGACCGAGCGCGTCTGCAGCACCTTGGCCCCCTGGGACGCCATTTCCAGCATTTCCTCGTAGGTCACCCTATCGAGTTTGCGCGCGCCCTTCACGATTCGTGGATCGCTGGTATATACACCATCGACATCGGTATAGATATCGCAGCGATCGGCCTTCAGGGCCGCGGCCAGTGCCACGGCCGAGGTGTCCGAACCGCCGCGGCCCAGGGTCGTGATACGATTGCGGTTCGGCTCCAGGCCCTGGAAACCGGCGACCACGGCAACCTCGCCGTTCTCCAGGCGATGCCGCAGCTCCTCGCTGCGGATCTCGAGTATCCGGGCTGAGCCGTGGGCCTCGTCCGTGACGATCGGGATCTGCCAGCCCTGCCAGGAGCGTGCGGCAACCCCCATGTCCTGCAGGATGACCGACAGGAGGCCGGCCGTGACGTTCTCCCCCGACGAGACGATGGCATCGTATTCGCGCAGGTCATAGAGGCGCGCGGCGGAGCGTACGTTCTCCACGAGCTGGTTGGTCGCGCCCGCCATGGCCGAGACCACCACCGCCACGCTATGACCGGCATCGACCTCGCGCTTCACCCGGGTCGCGACATGCCTTATCCTTTCGATATCGGCGACCGAGGTGCCGCCGAATTTCATAACGATGCAAGCCATCGTTCTCTCTAACCTTGTCGGGAAAAGAAACCGTCAATACCGGCACCCGCGAGGTTGCCGAGCGGACATGCGCTATCCATACTTTATCCGCATCGTCGCACGCAAGCGGATGCAGGAATTATTCTTTCCGGAGCAGCCATATGACCAGGGCCAACACCAGCTCGACCGTCGATCACGCCGAGATCGAGAAGTTTTCCGACATGGCCGACGCCTGGTGGGACGAGAATGGCGACTTTGCCCCTCTCCACCGGCTCAATCCGACCCGCATGGCCTTCATCCGCGATCAGGCCTGCGCACACTTCGGCCGTGACAGAGCGGACCCACAGCCCCTCAAGGGCCTGCGCGTGCTCGACATCGGCTGCGGCGGCGGGCTGCTTTGCGAGCCGCTGGCCCGGCTGGGCGCCGAGGTGACCGGAATCGACGCCGGAGAGAAGAACATCGCCGTGGCGCGCCTGCATGCCGAGGAAAGCGGTCTCGAAATCGACTACCGCTGCATCACGGCCGAGGAGCTGGCGGCGTCCGGAGCCAGCTTCGACATGGTTCTTGCCCTGGAGATCGTGGAGCATGTGGCCGACGTGGAGGCTTTCCTGGCCGCCTGCTCGGAGCTTCTGCGCACAGGCGGCGCCTTTGTCCTCTCGACTCTCAGCCGCACCCCCAAGTCCTTCATGATGGCGATCGTGGGGGCCGAGTACCTTCTGCGCTGGCTGCCGCGCGGCACCCATGACTGGCGCCGTTTCCTGAAACCCTCGGAAGTCTGCAGGTACCTGCGGGACGTGGGAATCGAGGCCGAGGAGCTCTCCGGACTGGTCTACAATCCGCTCAACGACAGCTGGCGCCTGTCCCGGCGCGACCTGGACGTCAACTACCTGCTGTTCGCTCAGAAGAAGGGATGACCGCAGGGGATCTCAGGCGTCCTCGCGGTTGATCCAGGGGACGCGGGCGAAGGGCACCCCTTCGTCCTCCAGTTCCTCGGCCTCCTCGGCTGTGGTTTCGCCGTAGATATTGCGCTGCGGCGCCTCTTCGTTATGTATGCGACGGGCCTCCTCGGCAAAGCCAGAGCCGACATAATCGCTGTTCGCCTCAACGTACTGGCGCAGCTGTCTCAGGGCCTGTCGCACCTCGGCCTCGGTGGGCGCTGTCTGCCCCTCGCCGGCTTCCGTACTGGCATTGGAACTCGGTGCGGCATTGGCCTCGGGTGCGGCGTTGGCGCTGGCCTGCTCGCCATGGCCGGCGGCTGGAACAACCTCCTTGCCCTGGCTGGCGGCCTCCGTCTCCTCGCCTCCGGCTGCACCCTTCGAGAGGCGCGGGGCCATGATCGCCTTCTCCACCTTCTGCGAGCCGCACTGCGGACAGACGACAACGCCCTCGGCCACCTGCCGGTCATAGGCCGAGCTGTCGCGGAACCAGACATCGAATTGATGCGCCTGCTCGCATCTGAGAGAGTAGAGAATCATGATTCAAGCCATACCCGGCACATTGCTCACTCACCACTAGATGGCATTCGCATGAATGTAAGTAAAGCCTCGCACTGCGACCCGGACCAGCCTGCCTCTGCCTGGGTCTGCCGGTTCGCAACCCTGGTGCCCGAGGGACGTCCGGTTCTGGACATCGCCAGCGGCGCTGGCCGTCACACCCGCTATTTCCTCGGGCGCGGGCACCCCGTGGTCGCAGTGGACCACGATGTTCGGGCCCTTCGGGATTTGGAGGACCGGGCGGGCCTGACAATCATGGAAGCCGACCTGGAACAGGAGGGCCGGCCGCCGTTTGCCGGCCGCGGCTTCGGCGCCGTGGTGGTCACCAACTACCTGCACCGCCCGCTCCTGCCGGCCCTGCTGGAAGCCGTCGAGCCCGGCGGCCTGCTGATCTACGAGACCTTCGCGCGGGGCAACGAGCGCTTCGGCAAACCCTCCAATCCGGATCATCTGCTGAACCCGGGGGAGCTGCTGCAGGCATTTGCCGGCCGGCTGCACGTGCTGGCCTACGAGGACCTGCAGTTCGAGCAGCCACGCCCGGCCTGTATCCAGCGCATCGTCGCCCGGCGGGAAGCGGCCTGACAGCACGACTGTCGAGGCGCGGCCGTCTCAGGCGCCGGCATACACACTGTCATAGCTCAGAGAGGGCACCATGCCGCGGGCTTCGCCCACCCGCGCGGGATCGATCTCGGCCACCACCACGCCGGGGTCCTCGCCCGCATCGGCCAGGACCTCGCCCCAGGGAGCCACGATCAGCGCATGGCCGTAGGTCTGGCGATCCTCGGCATGGGTGCCGCACTGGGCCGGGGCAAGGATGAAACACCCCGTCTCGATTGCCCGCGCCCGCAAGAGCACGTGCCAATGCGCCCGGCCGGTGAAGCGGGTGAACGCCGCCGGTACGGAAATGAACGCGGCACCGGCACGTGCCAGCTGTCGGTAAAGGCCGGCAAAACGGACATCGTAGCACACCGTCATACCCAGCCGGCCCCACGGCAGCTCGGCCGTGACCGCGTCGCCACCCGGGCGGAAAGTCCGGGACTCGCGATAGGTCTGTCCGTCCGGGATATCCACGTCGAACATGTGGATCTTGTCATAGCGCGCCGCGATCGTCCCCTCTGGGGTCACCAGGAAGGACCGGTTGGCCACACGCTCGGGAGGCGCCGCCGCGGCCTCCGCCGACGTGCGCGGATCGATGGTCAGCGAGCCGAGCAGCAGCCAGATGCCCAGCTCACGGGCCAGGGCCGAAAAGGCCTCCAGGGCTGGGTGCCCCTCTTCGGGAAGGGCGTTGGCCAGGATGTTCCGACGCCCGGGAATCATGAAACTGGTGTTCTCCGGCGTCAGGACGAAGTCAGCACCCTGCCCCGCCGCCTGGCGAATAAGCTGCGAGGCCTGATCGATGTTGCCCTGCAGCTCCGGGCCGGCCGTCATCTGGATGCAGCCGGCCTTGAAGCCCGTCGCAGCTGTGCTGTCGCTCATGATCCGGCCCGTCCTTCCAGCAAGGGATCCAGCTGGCCGGCCGCATCGAGGGCATAGAGCTCGTCGCATCCGCCCACGTGCTGCCCGTCGATGAAGATCTGCGGCACCGTGGACTTTCCGCCGGCACGCTCGGTCATCTCAACGCGTCGTCGGGGAGCAGAGAACACATCGATTTCCACATAGGAGGCCCCCTTGCCATCCAGCAGCTTCTTCGCTCGATAGCAATAGGGGCACATGAATGTAGAATAGATCTCTATCTCTGCCATCATCCGCCTCTGCGATTCCATGATGTCCTCGGCCTGCGTTCGCGTCCTCGACGCGAAGGACAAGGCATGACGTATCATGCCCGTTCGCCGGCAGCAGGAAAAGACCCCCGGCGGCGATCAGGCCGCCGGATTCCTCAGATTTCCGTGCGCACCACCCGCGCCAGGGTCAGTGCCTCCACCTGGGCGGCTCCGGCGCGCACCAGCGTTCTTGCGCAGGATTCCAGCGTGGCCCCGGTGGTGTAGACGTCGTCGATCAGCAGAACCCGCGCGCCAGCCACTCGTTCCTCCCAGCCGGAGCGCACGGCAAATGCGCCGCGCACATTCCGCTCCCGTTCGGAGGCACTCATCTGCCCCTGCGAGGGTGTCTTCCGGGTGCGCTGCAGCAGATCCGCGGCCAGACGCGCCTGGGGCGCAGCCTTCGCAAGTGGGCGCGCCAGAAGGGCGGCCTGGTTGTATCGGCGCCGGAACAGCCGCCAGTGATGAAGCGGGACCGGAACCACCAGATCGCAGTTGTCCAGTAGCTCCCCTCCCGCCCTGCGCATCCACTCGGCAAAGACCGGCGCGGACTGAAGGTGGTCGGCATGCTTGAAACGAAGGACCATCTCGCGGCTGACCTCCCCATAGGCAACCGCGCTCCGGATACGCTGGCAGGACGGATGGCGCCGCAGGCAGGCGCCGCAAAGAGCGGTGTCTTCCGCCTCATAGGCGAAGGGCAGACCGCAAGCGGCACACAACGGCGCGCTCAAAAAGGTCAGACCGCCCCAGCAATCGCCGCAGATCAATCCCTGCTTTCCCACAGGCTGGCTGCAGCCGGGACAAAGCGGTGGCAGGATCACGTCCACCAACGTTGCCAAACCTCCGCTCCTGCGAGGGGCTCGAAGCTGCATGACACGTCACTCCCGAGTCTGCGCAGAAGGGATTCGGGGCTTTCTCCAACCCGCCTGCTGGGCCATATCTTACACTATGGATGATTCGATCGAGATTTTCGACCGGCGGATCCTGCGCCGGCATCGCGACCGGGCCGCAGCCGGCTTCGGGGACCACGACTTCCTGTTCATGGAGGTGGGGGAACGCCTGCTCGACCGTCTGGACGACGTGAAGCGCGACTTTTCCTCCATCCTCGAACTGGGATGCCGCACTGGCGGGTTCTCTGCAGCTTTGCAGCGGAAGTATCCTGAAGCCCGTCTCGTCTCCTGCGACGTCTCCCCTGCGATGGCCGCCCGGGCGCGCAGCGACGAACGACCGGTCCTGGTGGCCGACGAGGAAGCCCTGCCCTTTGCGCCGGCCTCCTTCGACCTGGTGTTCAGCGTTCTTGACCTGCACTGGGTGAACGACCTGCCCGGCTGCCTGCTTCAATTGCGTCAGGCCATGCGTCCCGACGGCCTTCTGCTTGTGGCCGTTTGTGGCGGAGACACCCTCTTCGAATTGCGCAGCAGCCTGGTCCAGGCAGAAACCATGCTGGAGAACGGCCTCAGCCCGCGCATCTCTCCCATGACCGAACTGCGCGACCTGGGGGGCCTGCTCCAGCGCAGCGGCTTTGCCCTGCCGGTCGCCGATTCCGATACCTTGACCGTAACCTATGCGGACCCCTTTCGCCTGATGCAGGACCTGCGTGCGATGGGGGAAAGCAATGCCGCACGCCACCGCCGCCAGACCTTTACGCGCAGGCAGACCCTGGCCCAGGCGGCACGTCTTTATTTCGAGCAGTTCGCGACTGACGACGGGCGCCTGCCGGCCACCTTCCAGGTCTTCTACATGACCGCCTGGTCGCCGCACGAGAGCCAACCCAGCCCGTTGCGTCCCGGCAGTGCCGAGCACCGTCTCGCCGATGCCCTCGACAGCCAGGAGGAGAGCACCGACGACCCCGTTTCCTCAGAATAATTATTATATATCATATAATTATATTATTTATTGGAAGCTTTCAAAAATATGTTGCAACTGCGATAAGATGACCTATCTATTGAGGGTAACACAAAGCATACGGGTGACCGCTCCCGGACGATTCCCCTATCCCGAAAGAAGGAGAGAACAATCATGTCGCTCAATACCGGAATTCCCGCCGAAGACCGCAAGACCATTTCCGAGGGTCTCTCCAAGGTCCTGGCCGACAGTTACACGCTTTATCTCAAGACGCACAATTTCCACTGGAACGTGAGCGGACCGCAGTTCTCCGCACTGCACAATCTCTTCGAGGAGCAGTACAAGGAACTGGCCGCCGCGGTTGACGAGATTGCCGAGCGCATCCGGGCGCTAGGGCACACCGCGCCGGGCAGCTACAAGGCCTTTTCGCAGCTGAAGTCCATCGAGGAAGCCGAGGACGTGCCGGATTCCAAAACCATGCTGCGCCAACTGGCGGAGGACAACGAAACAGTTGCCCGCACCGCCCGCTCGGTCTTCCCGGCCACGGAGAGCGCCACGGACGAAGCGACGGCCGATCTGCTGACTCAGCGTCTCGCCGCCCACGAGAAGGCTGCCTGGATGCTTCGTTCCCATCTCGAATAAGGTTCTGCAAGAGCCCTCACGAAAAGCCCGCGGCCCCGCCGCGGGCTTTTTTCATGGGCAGCTACGCACGAAGTTGTGATTTTGACTTGGGCTGCTTTCGGCCTATCTCTGGGATCAGGATAATACGTGAGGAGATGCCCAATGCTGATCCGCAGGAAACGCGGCTGGGAAATCCCGGAAAGCCAGGTCACCCCCGAGGAGGTTTTCCGCAATCGCCGCCGCATCATAAAGGCGGCCGGCGCGGGGTCGCTGCTGCTTGCCGGCTGCAGCCTGCTCTCCGCCTGCAGCGACATGGACGGCTCCACCGAGGCCAACGCGGCCGAAGGGGGGCCCTTCGCTCAAGTCCCCGAGGATCCCTCGGCCGATCTCTACCCCGTGGAGCGCAACGACCGCTATCAGGTCGAGCGCGCGATCACGGAACGGGAGCTGAGCGGCACCTATACCAATTTCTATGAATTCGGCTCGTCCAAGACCATCTGGCAGAAGGCTCAGTCCCTGCCGATCCGTCCCTGGACCTTGAGGGTCGAGGGCGAGGTTGAGGACCCCTTCGACATTGCCATCGACGACCTGCTGAAGCAAATGCCGCTGGAGGAGCGCGTCTACCGCCTGCGCTGTGTCGAGGCCTGGTCTATGGTGATCCCCTGGTCCGGCTTCCAGTTGAGCCATCTGCTGGACCTGGCCCGTCCGACTTCCGAGGCCCGCTACATCCGGTTCACGACCCTGGAGGACCCCGAGGTCATGAGCGGCCAGCGCGCCGGCTGGTATCCCTGGCCCTACGTGGAAGGATTGACGATGGAGGAAGCCGGCAACGAGCTGGCCTTCATGGGAACCGGTATGTACGGCGCCCCCCTGCCCAAGCAGAACGGGGCTCCGCTGCGCCTGGTTGTGCCTTGGAAGTACGGTTTCAAGTCGATCAAGTCGATCGTCTCCATCGCCTTCACGCGCGAGCGTCCGGTGTCCTTCTGGGAAGAGATCGCGGGCAACGAGTACGGCTTCTGGGCCAACGTCAATCCGGAGGTGGCGCATCCGCGCTGGAGCCAGGCGGAGGAACGGGTGATCGGCACCGATGAGCACGTGCCGACCCAGCTTTACAACGGCTATGGCGATTACGTGGCCGAACTCTACGCCGGCATGGATCAGGGCGACCGGCTCTTCCGATAGGCCGCACAGGCCACGCGCTCTTCCTCGGGCAGCGACAGCAGGTTGAGCAGCCCGGTGAAGGCCGGATCGCGCTGAACCACCCGGAAAAGCGGTACGTCCTCCAGATAGTCGGCGAAACGGCCCTTGTCGGCGAAAATGCGTCGAAAGCGCTGCTCATCGAACAGCGGGCCCAGGTGCCGCAACACGCCCCCGGTCAGGTACAAGCCGCCGAATGCGCCAAAGGCCAGGGCGGCATTGCCGGCGCTAATGGCCAGGAAATCGGTGAAGAATCCAACTGCGGCCTGGGCAAGGGGGCACTGCTCTTTGGCCGCCCGCGCCACGACATCGGAAGGCGAGAGGTCCGGGACTGTCTTGCCCTCGCCCTCCGCCACGGCCTGAAACAGGACCACCAGTCCCGCCCCACTCACCACCCGCTCCACCGAGGCATGGCCGAAACGCCGCCGCACACGAGCCAGCACATCCGCCTGGCTGTCCTCCAGGGCCGCCTGGGTCATGTGACCGCCTTCTCCCACCACCGGGCGCCAGCGACCGCCACCCAGAGGCAGCAGGCCTGCCATGCCGAGGCCCGTTCCCGGCCCCAGCAGGACTCGGGCAGACTGGTCGTGAACCGGCCTGTCGTTCAGTGCTCGACAGCTCTCCGCTCCCAGGACTGGCAAGGCGAGCACCTGGGCGGTGAAGTCGTTGAGCAGGAGCAGCTCGCTTCCGCTCAGGTATCGCTCGAGGGCCGGAATGTCGATGCGCCAGCCGCGATTGGTCATCTGGATCACGCGGCCGCGAATCGGCGCAGCCACGGCCAGGGCAGTCGCCACAAGCGCTCGGTCCCCTGCCTCCTTCAGAAAGGACTTCAACGCGCTCAGGAAATCCAGGTCCTCGCGCGCCTCGACCACCTGGCGATGCAAGGGGGCACTTCCAAGGCCGCTCTCCCCGTCATAGAGAGCAAAGCGTGCGTTCGTCCCGCCGATATCGGCGAGAAGCCAACAGCCCTTCCGGTCTCCGCGTGACACCCCCATGCCTCAGGTGGCCTCCAGCGCCGCGATGAAACTCCTGCGCCAGGCCGTGATATCCTGTTGGCGAATGGTGTCCATCAGAGCGGACCAGCGCTCCTTGCGTTCCTCCAGGGACATGCTGAGCGCCCGCTGCACGGCTTCTCCGGTGTTTTCGTAGTCCAGCGGATTGACGATCAGGGCTTCCTTCAGTTCGTGAGCCGCACCGGCAAAGCGGGAGAGCACCAGAACCCCCGGATCCTCGGGATCCTGGGCCGCCACGTATTCCTTGGCGACAAGGTTCATTCCGTCCCTGAGGGGTGTCACCAGGGCCACCCGGCTGTGACGCAGGACCCCGGCCAGGGTCCTGCGCGCCAGTCCGCGGTTGATATAGCGCAGCGGCGTCCAGTCCACTTCGGCAAAGCGTCCGTTGATGCGCCCCGACAACCCTTCCAGCCGGCTGCGGATCAGCTTGTATTCCGGCACGTCGATGCGCGAATAGGGGGCGATCTGCAGGAAGGTGACGCGCTGGCGATTCTCGGGATAGCGATCGAGGAGATGCTCGAAGGACAGGAAGCGTTCGGGCAGGCCCTTGCTGTAGTCCAGCCGATCGACTCCGACCATCAGCGAGCGCCCGTCCAGGCTTTCGCGCAGACGGTTCGCGACATCCGAGCGCTCGCTCTCTTCGGCTGCGCTGGCAAAGCCGTCGGGGTCGATGGAGATGGGGAAGACCTGGGCCCTGAACTGCCGGCCGAAAGCCTCGAACTCTTCATTGGCATGCACCTGCCCCCCGGCCTCGTGGGTGATGTAATCCTCGAATGAGCGCAGGTCGGTCGGGGACTGGAAACCGATCAGGTCGCAGTGACACAGCGAGGAGACCAGTTCGCGGTGGTTGGGCAAAGTGGCGAAGACATCGGCCGAGGGGAAGGGCGTGTGCAGGAAGAAGCCGATGCGGTTCTTAACGCCGGCCTGGCGCAGGTCCCGCGGCGCCATCATCAGGTGATAGTCGTGCAGCCAGATCAGGTCGTCTTCCTTGAGCAAGGGAACCAACTGGCTGACGAAGTTCGCGTTCACACGCTGATAGGTGCGGAAATGTTCGCTGTGATACTCCATAAGGTCACTGCGGTAATGCAGCACCGGCCAGAGAATGCGGTTGGCATAGCCGTTGTAGTAGCCGCTGTGCTCGGCCGGGGTAAGGTCCACCGTGACCGTCTCGAAGGGATTGGCCTGCGTAGGCGCGCTATGCTTCGGCGTGTCCAACGGGGCCTCCCGGACGTTCCCGCTCCAGCCGAACCACAACCCCTTGCTCTCGCGCAGCGTCTCCAGGATGGCCACGGCCAGTCCACCGGCACCTCCCTTCGAGCTGCCTTCCGTGATCGAGGCCACACGATTGGAAACGATGACGGTCCGCCTCATTCCAGGGCCTCCCAGCTTTTGCTCAGCCGCGTCGCCGAATGCACGATTCCGACCAGGGAATAGGTCTGCGGGAAATTGCCCCAGAGCTCTCCCGTCTCCGGATGCAGGTCCTCGGAGAGCAGGCCCACGTGATTGCGGCAGGACATCATGTGCTCCAGCAGCTCCCTCGCCTCTTCCTTGCGCCCCACGGCGGACAGCGCATCAATGTACCAGAAGGTGCAAATCGTGAATGCGGTCTCGGGGACACCGAAATCGTCGGGGGCATGGTAGCGATAGAGATAGTTGCCCTTCTTGAGCTCGCGTTCCACCGCCGCCAGCGTCCCGAGATAGCGCGGGTCGTCCGCGGCGATGAACCCCAGTTCGTGCATCAGCAGCAAGCTGGCGTCGATCTCCTCACCATCAAACGATTCGACGAAACTCGATACCTTTTCATTCCAGCTGCGCTCCATGATGACCGCGCGCAGGCGGTCGGCCTCCGAGCGCCAGAAGCCCTTGCGGTCCTCCAGGCCGAGGTGAGCCGCGATCCGTGCCAGGCGGTCGCAGGCCGCCCAGCACATCAGGCTGGAATAGGTGTGGACCTTCTGTGTCCCGCGCAGTTCCCAGGGGCCTGCATCCGGCTGGTCGAAGCGCAGACGGGCCTGTTCGCCCAATGCCTCCAGGCGGTGGAACAGCTCCACGCCCCCCGGCGACATCAGACGGCAATCGAAGAAGCATTGCGTGGCCGCCAGGATCACGCTGCCATAGCCGTCGTTCTGGATCTGGGTATAAGCCTGATTGCCGACCCGTACTGGTCCCATGCCGCGATAGCCGGGCAGGCTGTCGATCTTCCGCTCGTCCAGTTTTTCGTCCAGGCCAATCCCGAAGACCGGCTGCAGATAGCCGTCCTGGGCGCTGCTGACGATGTTCAGGATATAGCGCAGGAACCCCTCCATGGTCTTGGTCGCACCAAGTCGGTTCAGCGCATTGACCACGAAGTACGAATCCCTGAGCCAGCAGAAGCGGTAGTCCCAGTTGCGCCCCGAATCGGGCGCTTCGGGAATCGAGGTGGTCAGCGCGGCGATGATGGCGCCGGTCTCTTCGAAATTGCTGAGCTTCAGGGTGATGGCGGCGCGGATGACCGCCTCCTGCCACTCGAAGGGAATCGAAAGCGAGCGCGTCCAGCCACGCCAGTAGGCATCGGTCTGCTCGATCATGCGTACGGCCGTGGCCTCGATGGATTCCGTCAGGCTCTCGTCCGGCCCCAGGATGAGGTATTCGTCCTGCTCCAGCAGAAACCAGCGCTCCGAGAGCACATAGGACATCGGCGAGGTGGTGTAGAGGCGCAGGGTAAGACCCGGCGACACGAATCGGGCATGGTTGCTGCCACGGGTTCGCTCTGGCTGCGCGGCACCATAACCATACCTTGGATGCAAGCGTACGCGTACACGCGGGGTTCCCGACAATGGTCGCATACGGCGCACCACCATGGTCGGGCGGAAGGTGCGGTCGAACTGCTTGTAGCGTGGCGCACAGTCGGTCACCTCGATGGCACTGCCGTCGCCGGCATAGAGCCGGGTGGTAAGAACGGCGGAATTGCGCTGGTAGAACTGCTCGGACCGTTCGTAGCCGTCGAGGTCGATGGCGAAGAGCCCCTGATCGGTTTCCTCTCCGCCCAGCAGGGCATTGAACCAGGGGTCGCTTTCGAAATCCGGAAAGCAGCACCAGACGATGCGCGCCGCGCGGTCCACGAGCGCCCCGAGAACACAATTCCCGATCACGGCCAGGTCGAGGCCGGGGTTTACCTTGTCCGTCATTACGTCCTTTCGCGCGTCTGCTCGGATGAAACGTCGCTTGCCAGCTGACTCAGCCAGCGCCGCAGGTCCGCGGCCGAAGCAATGGACCAGCGCGCAGCGCTGTCCCGCGAACCGACCAGGACGGAATGCCCGTCCAGTTCGTTCACCTTGCGAAATCCGTCTTCGTCGGTGATATCGTCGCCGATGAAGATCGGGCGCCGCCCGGCGAAGGGCCGCTCCGCCATGAAGGCGGCAATGGCCGTACCCTTGTTGCTGCCCGGCACACGCAGTTCGACCACCATCTTGCCGCGCTGCAGCAGCAGCGGGGGCGTACAGGTGGGCACCAGAGCCTCCGCCAAGGCCAGCACCTCGCGTTCCAACTCCGGGGCCTGGCGATAGTGCAGGGCCAGTCCACGGGACTTGCGTTCCAGGAACAGTTCGGGATGGCAATCCACGAAGAGCGCCAGGCGCGATTCCACCTGCGAGAACCCCTCGGGCAGATCGAACCCGGGCAGCAGTTGCCCGCTGGCGCTGCGCCGCTCAAGTCCGTGCTGGCCGGCCGCCGGAAGATGCAGAGGAGCAAACAGGCTGTCCAGTTCCTTCAGCGGCCGGCCGCTGATCAGGGCCAGCGCGCCGCAGAGCCGGCTGCGCAGGCAGGCGAGACTCTGGACCAGCACCTCGTCGGCCCGGACATCGCCTGGATGATCGGCAATATCGAGAAGAGAGCCGTCCACATCAAGGAACAACGCCCAATCACCGGAAAACTCGGGTACAGCATCTGGGGGCTGTGTCGCAGGTTCTGCGGCCCGAATCATGACCTCGCCTTGCAGGACTGGAAAACGGGAAGCGCCTTAAATGCGCCTTTTCAAGGACCTAACCTAGTCCCTCACCCGCTGCCAGGCAACCGGCCATCTCGCTTCCCTGACTCGGCTGCGTGGCCGGGCAACAGGATTATCACTTGCCTTCGGACTCCCGAAGAGGCTTTTAGGAGGGCGTGACCCGCCTGGACCGGCAAAAGGCTGTCGATGGACCTTCTCCCTTTATTCCTGCAGGCTCTCGTCATCGGCTTTGCCGTGGCCGTTCCGCTGGGGCCGATCGGCCTGTTGTGCATCGAGCGCACGCTGAGCCGCGGCATTGGTGCCGGCCTGTCCACGGGACTGGGCGTGGCGGCGGCCGATGTCGTCTATGCGGCGCTGGTGGCCTATGGCGCGCGCTGGGTGGCCGAGGAGATGATGCCCTTCAGGGACATCCTGCGCTTCGGCGGCGGCGCTGTGATCATCCTGCTGGGCCTGCGCACCTTCTTCCAGAAGCCGGAGGCCCGCTTGCCGCGGGGTGTGACTCTCAGCGGCTCGACCTTCGCGACCTCCTTCATGCTGACCCTGGCCAATCCGCTGGTCCTGGTGGGCTTCATCGCCATCTTCGCCGCGTTGGAGATGGGCAAGGCGATCCAGGACTCCAGCCACGCCCTGCAGGTCGTCGGCGGCATCTTCCTGGGATCGATGGCCTGGTGGGCCTGCCTGACCGGCCTGGTCTCAGCCATCCGGCATCATCTGGACCGGCGCACCCTGATCTGGGTGAACCGCTGCGCCGGAACGGTCTTGATGCTGCTGGGGGTGCTGGTGATGATCTTCGGCAACCAGTAGGGCCGTCAGCGCCGGCCGAAAAGGCGCTCGATATCGGCCAGCTTCAGCTCCACGTAGGTGGGGCGGCCGTGGTTGCACTGCCCGCTGTGCGGCGTGGCCTCCATCTGCCGCAGCAGGGCGTTCATCTCCTCCGTGTTGAGACGCCGCCCGGCCCTGACCGAACCGTGGCAGGCCAGCGTGCCACAAACCTCCTCAAGCTTTTCCCTCAGGCTCAACGCCTGGTCCATCTCGGCGAGCTCGTCGGCAAGGTCGCGAATCAGTCCCTGGACATCCAGGCGTCCCATCAGGGCCGGAACCTCGCGCACCAGCAGGCTGCCTTCACCGAAGCCCTCGACTTCCAGGCCGAGTTCGGACAGTTCCTCGCGGCGCGCCAGCACACGCGCGGCGGCGGCTTCATCCAGCTCCACCACTTCGGGGATCAACAGGGCCTGACGCGCCACCCCGCGGGCGGCGATCTCCTCTTTCATGCGCTCGTACACCAGTCGCTCATGCGCGGCGTGCTGGTCGACGATCACGATGCCGTCGCGCGTCTGCGCCACCACATAGGTCTCGTGCAGCTGCGCGCGGGCCGCGCCCAGGGGATAGTCATCCACCGGGATCGCGGGCTCGTGAACCGTCGCCGGTTGCGAATCCGCCTCCTGCGCGACGGCTTCGGCAGTGGCCTCCGCCTGCCGTCCTGACGGCGGTGCCTGGAGGCCCGGCAACGGAGCATGGTAGCTGTCAGCGCCCTCGGCAAATCCCGCCGCGGCAGGCTGGTGCCAACCCTGGGGCGCGGCCGGTCTGTAACCTCCACCGCCCGGCGGCGCACCGCCGGGACGGAAGGAGCCCAGGGCCGAGCCGGCAACGGTGGTCGACGCCCTGTGCCCGGCCTCGGCCAGGGCATGGCGGCAGGCCGAGACGATCAGGCCGCGCACCAGCCCCGGATCCCGGAACCGCACCTCGGCCTTGGCGGGGTGGACGTTCACATCCACCTCCTCCGGAGGCAGTTCCAGGAACAGCGCCACCACAGGATGGCGGTCGCGCGCCAGGAAGTCCTGGTAGGCGCCGCGGATCGCCCCCAGCAGCAGGCGATCGCGCACCGGCCGACCGTTGACGAAGAGGAACTGCTGCTGGGCATTGGCCCGGTTGTAGGTGGGCAGGCCGATCAGGCCCTCCAGGCGCAGCTTCTCGCGCACGGCCTCGACCGGCAGGCAGTTTTCGCCGAATTCACGGCCCAGGATGGCAGACAACCGCTTGCGCCGGGCATCGAAGAGCTCCGGTCCGCCGCTTTCCAGGTTCAGGACCGTCTTCTTCTCGTCGCTCAGCGTGAAGGCCACGTTGGGATGTGCCATGGCGAGGCGCTCCACGCCGTCCCGGACATAGCCCTGTTCCGTGCGCGCCGTCTTGAGGAACTTCAGGCGGGCCGGCGTGGCGAAGAACAGGTCGCGCACCTCCACGCGGGTGCCGTGGCCCAGCGCGACCGGTTTCGGCTGGTCCATCCGGCCGCCTTCCACGGAGACCGACCAGGCCTCGGACGCGCCCGCCTGGCGGCTGGCAAGACTCACACGCGCCACCGCACCGATGGACGGCAGGGCCTCGCCCCGGAATCCCAGCGAATCGATATGCACCAGGTCGTCGTCGGGCAGCTTCGATGTGGCATGACGCTCCAGCGCCAGCGTCAGCTCTTCGGGCGACATCCCGCCTCCGTCATCGCTGACGCAGAGATAGGCACAGCCACCTTCTCGCAGCGAGACTGCAATCTGTCCCGCACCCGCATCCAGGGCGTTCTCCACAAGTTCCTTGACCACGGCGGAGGGACGTTCGATCACCTCCCCGGCGGCGATGCGGTTGACCAGTGTCTCCGGCAGGCGTCGGATCGTCATGCGGACTCTCTTGCCCCCTTCTTCAGGTAATCGCGCGCCAGCTGCTTGCCTTCCTCCACTGCCGGCTGGTCGAAGGGATTCACCTGCAGCAGTTCGGCGGCGAAGACCGTTTCCAGCATGAAATGCATCAGCAGGCCGCCCAGCACGGTTTCGTCCAGGTCGTCCAGCGTGATGACCCGTGTCGGGCGGCGATGCCGGATCAGGGTCTCGGCGGTGGCCCGGGCCATGGCATCCAGCAGGTCGCCCATGCTGTGCCCGGCCAGGTAATCCAGGGCCGGATCCTCAGCCAGATCCGCCGGAATGGAAGCGCCCTCGGGCGCCTCGGACATGCGGATCAGGGTGAAGAGCTTGTCCCGGGGGCCTTCCAGGTAGAGCTGCAGCTGGCTGTGCTGGTCCACCGCGCCCATGGCGCGGATCGGGGTCAGGCCGCGGCCCTGCTTGCCCAGGCTCTCGGCCCAGAGCTGCCGGAACCACAGGCCGAAATATCCCAGGCGGTCCAGATAGGGCATCAGCACGCTCTGGGTCAGCCCGGCGCGGCGGGCATACTCGACGGACAGGACTGCCCCGGCCTGCGGCGACCCCCGCTCCTCAGCGCCCCCGCCGAGGCTGCGATCCAGGACCTCCTTCGCGCCGCGGCGCAGGGCCGCCGCATCCAGGCCCGCCAGCAGTGCCGGCAACAGGCCCACCACGGAGAGCACCGAATAACGCCCGCCCACGCCCTCGTCATGATCCAGGCAGGGCAGGTGATAGCGTTCGGCCAAGGCCTTGAGCGGACTGTCCTTGGGCTCCGTAATCACCGCCACCTGGCGGGCCAGGCGGCTTTCGTCGACCTCGGTCAGCAGGGCCTCGAGAACAAGCATGGTCTGGCACAGTGTTTCGGCCGTAGCGCCGGACTTGGAAACCGCCACCACGCCGAGACGGGGCAGGTCCACGGCGGCGAGGAAATCGTCGAAGCTGTGCGGATCCACGTTGTCCAGGAAATGCAGGTTGGGCCCGCCCAGCCTGTTGCCGTAGCCGCTGTCGGCTAGCGCGTAGAGAGCCTGAGCGCCCAGCGACGAACCGCCGGTGCCCAGAATCAGGATATCGTCGCAGGTTTCGGCCAGCGAGGCGGCGAGCTCGCCCGCCCGGGCCAGGTCCTCGGTGCGTTCGGGCAGCTGCAGGAATTCCGGACCCGAGCCCGCCGCGCGCTGCTCCGCCAGCTTGCGGGTCGCGGGCGTCAGCGTCTCCAGGCCCGCCTTCAGGTCCTCTCCGGTCAGGGCGTCGTCACGTCCGGGCTCTGTCAGACAGCCTTCCACATCGATACGAAACGGCATGCTCCCTCCTTCAGGCTCGGCTGCGGGGTATTCTTGGGAAGCCGGAGGCTGCACACAAGTGACTTTGCGAGGGCCTTTCCAACCCTCTGGTTTGCCTGAACTTTAGTCCTGGGCTGCGTCGCGTTTCGGCAGCACCAGATTCGACTCGACGCCTTCCGGCTGGCCCACAACCACGAAGGTCAGGGCCTCGGGCTGCAACAGCTCGCCGGCCACGCGCTTCACGTCCTCCAGGCCCACCTCGGCGATCTCCTCCCGCCGCCGGTCGATGTAGTCGATGCCCAGGTTGTCCATCTGTATGGAGAGCAGCACGGAGGCGATGCTGTCGCTGCTGTCCAGCTGCAGCGCGAAGGCACCGGTAACATAGCTCTTGGCATGCTCCAGTTCCTCTTCCGTCGGCCCCTCCTCGGCCAGGCGCTCCCATTCGGCGCGCAGGACCTCCAGGCTTTCGTCCACCCGGGCGTTCTGCGTAGCCAGACCGCCCGCCAGTACAGCCGCATGATCCATGGTATTGAGGCCGGTGCTGACCGAATAGACCAGGCCGCGCTCCTTTCGGATTTCCTCGTACAGGCGCGAGGAGAAACTGCCGCCGCCAAGGATGTAATTCACGATATAGGCCGAATAGAAATCGGGATCGTCGCGCGCCATCCCCGGTTGGGCCAGGGCCACCACGGACTGTGGCTGGTCGCGCTCGACCACCGCTACGCCGCCGCTGCTGAGCGGCTGGACGGAGGGCACCTCGATGGCGGGGCTCTCCTTGGGCAGGTCGCCGAAGGTCTCGTCCAGCAGCGTCCCGAGCTCCTCCGGCGTGATATCGCCGGTCACCGCAATGTGCATACGGTCCCGCGCCAGCTGCTCCTGCAGGAACGCCCGCATGTCGGCCACCTCGATGGAGGCGATGCTCGCCGGCGTTCCCTCGGTCGGACGGCCATAGGGATGATCCGGGAACAGCAGGCGATAGAGTCCGTTCCAGGCAATCGACTGCGGGTCCTCCAGGCGCCGGGCCTGCATGACCTGGTACTGGCTTTTCAGGCGCTTCACCGCCTGCGGGTCGAAGCGGGGTTCGGTCAGCGCCATCCGCAGGTAGTCGAAGGCATCCTCGCGATGGCGGGTCAGCGTCATGAGCGACCCGCTGAAACGGTCGCGGCTGGCGGAGAAGGACATGCGGATCGAGCGATCGGCCAGCGCCTCCTGGAAGGCCGTCGAATCCATGTCCCCGGCCCCCTCGTCCAACAGGGCGGAGGTCAGGCCGGCGAGACCTTCCTTGCCTTCGGGATCGGTGGACGCCCCGCCGCGGAAGGCGAACTCCATCGCCAGCACGGGATTGCTGTGATCCTCCACCAGCCAGGCCTCGATGCCCTGGGGCGAGACCACCTTCTGGATGTCCATGGCCTGTACACTCAGAGGCAGGCCGAGCGAGACAAGCAGGGCGCCGAGGACGGCTGGCAGCCGGTGAAGGGAGAACTCTGTCCACATGATGCGTGCTGTCCTCAAGATGTCGGTTCGCTTTTCAGGACACCGGTCACCGAGCGATCGGGGTCGAAGACCAGCTCGGCGGCGGCCTCGACCTCCTCGGCAGTCACCTCGCCGATGCGCTCGGGCCAGGCCTCGATATCCTCCAGGGACTGTCCCGTGGTCAGCGCCCGGCCGATGAAATGCGCGGGGCCGCTGACGGAATCCTGGGCATAGGCGACAGAGTCCATCAGGCGCTGGCGGGCGCGCTCCACCTCCTGCTCGCTGACACCCTTCTCCAACAGGCGTTCGATTTCCTCCCGCAACGCCGTTTCGGCCGCCTCCAGATCAGCACTGTCGCGCGGGGTTACGGATACGGAGAATTCCGAGAGATCAAGGCTGTTGGCGCGATAGCTGGCTCCGGCGCCGGCGGCAACCTCCTGCTTGACCACCATCTCCTGGTAGAAGCGGCCGGTTTGTCCACCCAGAAGTTCTTCGAGAACCTGGAGTGCATAGGGCGCGCGTTCGCTGCTCTCGCCCAGGGCCTTGTTGTAGCTGGGCGCCAGGTACCTGATGCTCACGGATGATTGACCCACCTGGGGATCCGCCAGTTCCACCCGGCGGCCCGCCCACTGTGTCGGCTCTTCCACCCGCTTGCGCTCCGGCACGGCGCGCCGTTCGATGTCGCCGTAGTGCGTCTCGGCCAGGCGGCGCACCTCTTCGACACTGGTATCCCCGGCCACGATCAGGATGGCGTTGTTGGGCGCATACCAGGTCTCGTAGAACTCCAGGGCATCCTCTTCACCCAGCTGGCGGATCTCGTTCTCCCAGCCGATGATCGGCTGGCCATAGGGATGATGGAGATAGAGTGCGGCAGAGGCCATTTCGCTGAGCCGCGAGGCGGGTTGGTTCTCCGTGCGGCTGCGCCGTTCCTCGAGCACGACGTCGCGCTCTGGAATCACCTCCTCCTCGTCCAGCGCCAGGCCGGTCATGCGGTCGGCTTCCAGTTCCATGACCATGTCCAGGCGATCGCTGGCGATGGTCTGGAAATAGGCCGTGAAGTCATAGGAGGTATAGGCGTTGTCGCGCCCGCCTTCGCGCGCCACGAGACGCGAGAATTCGCCGGCTTCGACCTCGTCGGTTCCCTTGAACATCAGGTGCTCGAGAAAGTGCGCTATTCCCGATTCCCCGACGGGCTCGTCGGCTGATCCCACGCGGTACCAGATCATGTGGGTCAGGATCGGCGCCCGGTCGTTCGGCACCACGACAACCTGCAGGCCGTTGTCCAGGGTGAAGCTTTCCGGTTCGAAGACCTGCGCCTTGGCAGTGAAGGCCAGGGCGCCGCTCATCACGAGAACGAGGAGGGCAAGAATAGGACGCATGGTCACTTTCCGGGGCTGGGATGATCCGAACACCCGATTGATATGGGGCCGGTCTGCGGCCTCGCAATCCGCAGACCGTCAGAGATCCTCAGAAAAACTTCTCGAAGAGCGTTTGTTCGGGCTTCTCGATGACCGGAACGCCTTCGCCTGTGGGTGTCTCGCCCATGGCGGAGGCTGCGCGCAGCCTGCGGGATTCGGCTGCAGGGTCGATCACCTCACCCGGCTGCTCCTCGTCGGAGCTCCAGAAGATCAGGTCCTCGACCAAGCTTTCGTTGGCCTCGTTGATCTCGCGCGTTTCCTGCTCGACGACCTGCCGGATATCGGAATCGGCCTCGTCGGCGCCAGCAGCCCGGGCCAGAGCCGCCTCGCCGGGCGAACGACCGTCCGTCGGCATCTCCTGTTCGGCAGAGCCGTTTTCCGTATCCTCGATCCGGAAAACGGTCTGGCGCGCCTGCTCCGTGGGCGATCCCTCCTGCGGACGCCGTGCGCCGGGCTCGGGCGGACGCAGTGAAAAATCGGGCGGCATCGTCAGAGGCGCCCGCGAGACAACGCGGAATTCATCGGGGGCCGAACGCGTCAGCCCGAATTGCTTGCGAATGTCACTGCCGCAGCCCGCAAGCAGCAGAACTGCTGCCAGCAGACCCGCGACACCTGCCGTACGCTGAAATCTCGTCATCACACCTGCCACCTTTCGCGTGCTGTTCCCGCTTTAATCTTTAACGCCGTCTTGCGCCCCGAACAACCCGTCCCATAGCAGCAGGGCGACACCTGCCACAATAGCCGAGTCGGCCAGGTTGAATGCCGGCCAATGCCAGCCTGCATAATGGAAGTCGAGAAAATCCACCACACCTGGATGCAGGAAGCGGTCGATCACGTTGCCTGCGGCGCCCCCGCTCACCAGACCGACTGCCAGGACAGTCAGGGCACTTGTCTGCTGTCGCAGCCAATAGAGCAGCGCGATCACGATAACCGTGGACAGGGCCGCCAGCAGGTACGGCTGCCAGGGATTGCCCCCGGCCAGCAAGCCGAAGGAGACACCCCGGTTATAGGTCAGGACCAGGTTGAAGAAGCTCGTGACCTCGATGCTGCGCGGCGGCTGCATCACGCCCAACAGAATGTACCACTTGCTGGCCTGGTCCAGGACCATGACCACTGCAGCAAGGCCCAGGGCACGCCCCAGGGCTGCACGTGTGTGCAGCGTCATTGGGCCGCTGCGTCCTGCTGCGCCACCGCTGAGGCACAACGTCCGCAGACCCCCGGTGCCTCCGGATAGCTGCCCACCTCGGGCAGCACCTGCCAGCAGCGCTCGCACTTCTCGCCCTCGGCCTCCTGCACCACCACGGCGACCCCCGGAATCTCCTCCAGGCGATATGCCGTTTCAGGGGCGGACTCCGCCTTCAGCTCGACGTCCGAGGTAATGCAGATCTCCGCGAAATCCTCGCCTTCCAGCAGTGCCCGCAGGCTTGGATCTTCCACATAGACGGCCGGCCGGGCCTGGAGAGAGGAGCCGATGCGCTTTTCCGCCCGCTCCAGTTCCAGCGCACCGGTCACGACGCGGCGCGCCTGGCGGATGCCGGCCCATTTCTCGGCCAGTTCGGGCTGCTCCCACGCCCTGGCAATCTCGGGGAAGGTCCGCAGGTGGACGCTTTCGGCCTCTTTGAGCTTGCCGCGCGCCCACCAGGCCTCCTCGGCGGTGAAGCAGAGGATGGGCGCCAGCCAGGCGCTCAGATGATCGAACAGGATGTCCATGACCGTCCGGCAGGCCCGCCGCTTGGCCGATTCCGGCGGATCGCAGTAGAGGCAGTCCTTGCGCACATCCAGGTAGAAAGCCGAGAGGTCGACGGCGCAGAAATGGTGCAGGGTCTGGTAGATCTCGTGGAAGCTGAACGCCTCGCAGCCACTGCGCACGATCCGGTCGATCTCGTGGACGCGATGCAGGACCCAGCGCTCGAGTTCGGGCAGCTCCTCGTAGGCCACCTTTTCGGTCTCGTCGAAGCCGTCCAGGGCCCCCAGCAGATAGCGCAGGGTGTTGCGCAGGCGGCGGTAGGCATCGACCTGGTACTTCAGAATCTCCTTGCCGATGCGCAGGTCCTCGGAGAAGTCGGAGGCCACGACCCACAGCCGCAGGATGTCCGCGCCCTCGCGGTCGATGACGTCATAGGGCGCGGTCACGTTGCCCAGCGACTTGGACATCTTGCGGCTTTTCTCGTCCAGCACGAAGCCGTGGGTCAGCACCGCCTCGTAAGGCGCGCGCCCCCGTGTGCCGCAGGATTCCAGCAGCGAGGTATGGAACCAGCCGCGGTGCTGGTCCGAGCCTTCCAGGTAGAGCGAGGCCGGCCACTTCAGGTCGTCGCGGGCCTCCAGCACGAAGGAGTGGGTGGAGCCGCTGTCGAACCAGACCTCGACCACGTCCTGGATCTGCTCGTACTCCTCGGCGCTGTAGTCATCGCCCAGCCAGCGTTGCGGCGGCGAGGTGAACCAGGCATCGCCGCCCTCGGCCTCGAAGGCCTCGGCCACGCGATCGATCACGGCCTGGTCGCGCAGCGGCTCGCCCGTTTCCTTGTGCACGAACAGCGGCAGGGGCACGCCCCACAGGCGCTGGCGCGAGATGCACCAGTCGGGGCGCTGCTCGATCATGCTGCGCAGGCGCAGCTGGCCGCGCGGCGGCACGAAGCGGGTCTCGTCGATGGCCGCCAGCGCCTTCTCCCGCAGGCCGTTCTCGTCCATGGAGATGAACCACTGCGGCGTGTTGCGGAAGATCAGCGGCGCCTTGGAGCGCCAGGAATGCGGATAACTGTGCCTGAGCGAGCCCTTGGTCAGCAGCTTGCCGGCCTCCATCAGAGCCTTGATGACGGCGCCGTTGGCATCGCCGTCCTTGCCCTCCTGGGTATAGATCACCTTGCCGGCGAACAGCGGCACATGCGGCAGGAAGCGCCCGTCCCCGTCGATGGTCTGGGGAATCTCCAGGCCGTGCTCAAGGCCCAGGTAATAGTCGTCCGTGCCATGTCCGGGCGCCGCATGGACGAAGCCCGTTCCCTGGTCGGTGGTGACGAAATCGCCCGGCAGCAGCGGTGTGTCCTGGGGATAGCCCTGGTCGTGGAAGGGATGATCGAGGATGCCCCCGGCCAGGTCGCGCCCCTTCAGCGTGTCCAGGCGGCGCACCGTCTCGATGCCGGCATCCGAGAGCAGCTGCTCCTCCAGCTCCGTGGCGACCAGGAAGCGCTCGCCCGGCACAGCCAGGGATGTCTCGGCGACCTCCCCGACTTCCAGCAGGACATAATCCATGTCCTCGCCATAGACGACAGCGCGGTTGCCCGGAATGGTCCAGGGCGTCGTCGTCCAGATCAGGACAGAGGCGCCTTCCAGGGACGGGCTGGGGGCCTTGCGGAAGGGAAAGCGCACCCAGATGGTGGGCGACTTGTGCTCGTGGTATTCCACCTCGGCGTCGGCCAGGGCCGTCTTCTCGGCCACCGACCAGAGAACCGGCCGCGAGCCCGCATAGAGGCTGCCGTTCAAGAGGAACTTGCCGATCTCGCGCACGATCTGCGCCTCGGCCGAGAAGGCCATGGTGGTATAAGGCTGCTTCCAGTCGCCGATCACGCCCAGGCGCTGGAATTCCTCGGTCTGCTGGGCCACCCAGCGCTCGGCGAAGGAGCGGCATTCCTGGCGGAACTCCACCCGGTCGACGGTGTCCTTGTCCAGGCCCTTGGCACGATAGCCCTCCTCCACCTTCCATTCGATGGGCAGGCCGTGGCAGTCCCAGCCGGGTACGTAGTTGGCATCCTTGCCCAGCATCTGCTGGCCGCGGTTGATCACATCCTTCAGGATCTTGTTCAGCGCGTGGCCCATGTGCAGGTGGCCGTTGGCATAGGGCGGGCCGTCGTGCAGGACAAATTTCTCCCGGCCGCGCGCCTCTTCGCGCTGGCGGCGATAGAGATCCATGTCCTTCCAGCGCTCCAGGATCTCCGGCTCGCGCTTCGCCAGGCCCGCGCGCATGGGAAATTCGGTCTTGGGCAGGAAAACGGTGGAACGGTAGTCACGGGTCATCTGGAGGCAACCTTGGGCTGGGCTGGAAAGCTCTTGTGGCCGGTCCGCGGCAGGATCGGCGGGCGCCGGCCGGTCCCCGAAAGGCGCATTGCCGCTCGACGGGCCGACAGGCATCGTGTCACCCCGACCTTCCTCAGAAGGCCGGGCCGATAATTCGACGTCTGTCGGACACCTGCGCACACCGCATCATGGGCGCGGATGGTAATCATCCCGCGTTCCGGGTCAAGCGCGATACGGGGGTTTTGAGCGGTGTCGGGGTTTTGCGCGGCCGTGCGGCGCGTCGAGCTATTCGGCTGCCGCGGTCTGCTGCTGCCGGCTGGCCACCATCAGCGTGGCCTCACCCTCCAGGACGGTCTTGCCGCCGACCAGGCAGACGGTCTCGAAGACCACCCGACGGCTTTCGCGGTCGACGGACTTGATCTCGACACGCGCGGTCACCGTGTCCCCGATCCGCACGGGGCGCTTGAAGCTGAGCGACTGGTCCACATAGATGGCCCCCGGCCCCGGCAGCCGCGTGCCGAGCACGGTGGAGACGAAACCTGCAGTCAGCATGCCATGGGCGATGCGTCCCTTGAACATCGTGGTCTCGGCGTAGTCCTGGTCGAGATGCAGTGGATTGGTATCCCCCGTAAGGCCGGCATAGAGAACGATGTCCGCTTCCGTCACGGTCTTGCTGAACTGCTCGACCATTCCGGTTTCGAGATCTTCCAGGCAATACCCCTGCGAACCTTGCATGCTGTCCTGTCCTTCCCTGTGTGCAATTCGGGACGGAACGTCCCCGTGCCCCTTATATATTGTGCAATGCAAAAAATACTACGGGGCGAAAAGCAGTGCAAACATTACGCTTTCTCTCTGAATTTCCTGAGTTTTTCCGGAAGATGGAGTCGCCCCACGATTTTGCGTGATGTTTTGCGCACGCGAGATGCGCTCAATGATCGCGGCCATGGCGCATGCCGGTGCTCTGGCACGGCCTCGGGCAGGCTTCACCACCTCCTCAGCTACATCTAGAGCGATACGGCGAACAGACATACAACCCCTATGAATGCGGGGCTGTTGCTAGCGAAATGCGATTTCCGCGTGGCTTGTCAGGGGGATGGCTGCAGGGCGAAATCGTGACATCTGACTGATTGCTGGTGATTTACGATTCAAAATGGGGTAGAGTGGCCATTCGTTTTGCCATGCATTGAGCCATCGGAATTTGTGGTCTCCACATGTCGGTTGTAAGAGACACCAGAGACGGGACGGGCGTCCCCGGGAATCGCATTTCCAGCATGGTCCCAGTACAGGAAAGTCGGCATGGCTACATCACGGCGTCCCGCAGTGGGGGCGCCGTTTGTTTTCTCGCGTGGAGTCTTTAGCAAGTGATGAGCGATTTTTCCGGGTCGGATGCCTCCCAGTCCCAAGTCAAGGCAGTCGTCAAATGGTTCAACGCCACCAAGGGGTTCGGCTTCGTGCAACCCATGGACGGCTCGCCGGATGCCTTCCTTCACGTTTCAGTGCTTCAGACCATCGGGCGTAATGACCTGCCTGAAGGTGCGGAGCTGATTTGCGAAATCGGTCCGGGACGCAAGGGGCTTCAGGTTTCGACGATCACCAGCATTGAATCCATCCCCGACGCGCCCCCGGCCGGGGGAGGCTTCGATCACAGCCAGGCCCCGGCGGGGCCCGAGGTTCAGGGAACGGTCAAGTTCTTCAACGCCGAGAAGGGCTTCGGCTTCGTCGTTCCCGATGACGGCGGCAAGGACGTCTTCGTGTCCCTGCGTGTGCTGGAACGAGCCCGCCTCAGTGCCCTCGAGCCCGACCAGCGGGTGCGCATGACGACCCGCATGGGACAGAAGGGCCCCATGGCGGAAACGGTCGAACTGGACTGAGATCCCCGACCCGCCGGACCTATCCCGGCAGGTGGAGATCAGGCGCAGCCACGGGCATGGTCGCCCGAGGCTGCGTTTTTGCTTTTCGACGGCTTTCACCCAGTAAGTCGCCCGCGTAGGGCTGATTAGGCTGCAAGGCAGCTATAAATACATAGCCAATTGATGCATAGAGGAACTATGTATATGCAGGCGGCATGAGCGAGAATGCCGAAAGTCCTGCCGCGGAGCGCGCACACCTGGACCTGACCTGCCCCGCCTACTGGCGCGGCACCATCAAGATGGGCCTGTCGCGCTTCTTCATCCTGCGCGTGCTCCATGACGGGCCCTTGCATGGCTACGACATCGCGCGGGCCGTGGCGCGCACCACGAACGGCTGTTGCTCGCCCACCGAAGGCGCGCTCTACCCGGCCCTGAAGGAATTCGAGAAGGGTGGGTACGTCACGGTCACCCCCCAGATCGTCGGCGGCCGCACCCGCAAGGTCTACAGCCTGACGGCGCGCGGGCGCACGGCCTTCCAGGTGGCGCTGGACGCCTGGATGGAGGTGACCGACTGCCTGCTGGATACCGAAAGGCAGTTCGGTCAGCCGGCCGAGCGCGCCGAGCAGGAGGAGGAACGGTGACGACAGACGTCCCGAGCGAAGGCCGGCAGCGCGCAGGCCAGCGCCGCTTCATCGCCGCCCTCGGCGTGGGCCAGATCATGTCCTGGGGCACCTTCTATTACAGCTTCCCCCTGATCGCCGAGGCCATGGCCCCGGACCTGGCGGCCGACAAGCCAGCCATCTACGGGGCGGCCACCCTGGGCCTGGCCGTTTCCAGCCTGGCCGCCTATCCCATCGGCGCTGCCATCGACCGCGGCCACGGACGCGCCATCATGGCCACTGGCTTCCTGCTCGGCGGCCTGATGCTGCTGGCCTGGAGCCAGGTGAGCGCCATCTGGCAGCTCTATCCCATCTTCATGGGTGTGGGCCTGACCATAGCGGCCACCCTCTATGACCCGGCTTTCGCGGTCGTGGCGCGCCGTCTTGGCCGCGAGGCCCGACAGGGAATCACCGCGCTCACGCTCTGGGGCGGCTTTGCCAGCACGGTCTTCATCCCGCTGATCCAGGTCCTGCTGGATCGCACGGACTGGCGCGAAACCCTGATCGCTCTCGGCGCAATCAACCTGGTTGTGGGCGTCGGCCTGCACCTGCGCACCATCGACCCCAGGCAGGATATCAGGGCCGTCGACACCGAAACCGACGCCCAGTCCGATCAACCGCCTGCACTGGAAGGCAACACCGCCCTACGCTGGGCCAGCCGCCGTCTCGTGTTCTGGGCTCTTCTGATCGCTTTCACGCTCTATTTCGGAAGCTTCTCGGCACTCACATTCCACCTCTATCCCCTGCTGCTGGAGCGTGGTTTCACCGCCACCACGGTGGTCAGCGCCATCGCCATCATCGGTCCGGCCCAGGTGGCCGGCCGCGTGGTCATCTGGACCCTGGCCCGGCACAAGCCAATCCGCCAGGTCGGCCTGGTGGCCACGCTGGGCTTTCCCCTGGCGCTGGCCCTGCTGATCCTGCTGCCCGACCACTTTGTCGTCCTGGCCCTCTTCGCGCTGATCTACGGTGCGGCCAACGGCATCATGACCATCGTGCGCGGCCTGGCCGTTCCGGAGATGCTGAGTCGCCAGGCCTATGGCGCTATCAACGGCGCCATCTCTGCTCCCAGCAATGCCGCCAAGGCCCTCGCCCCGGTGGGCGCCGCCCTGCTCTGGTCGGCCAGCGGCTCCTACGACTCACTGCTGCTGGCCGCCGGCGCGGCCGGCCTCCTAGTGGTCGCCAGCTTCGCCACCGCCGCCTGGTACAGCGCCCGCAGCGCAGCCTCACGCCCGTCCTGATCTTCAAGGAGGACAGCCATGCCGATTCATGATCTGCCGAATCCCGACAGCCTGCCCAACCTGGAACAGGCCCACTTCGCCGCACCCGACGTCGCGCAGCTCGAACCGGCCGAACCCGCCACGCACGCCCCGCGCATCCTGATGCTCTACGGCTCGCTGCGCGCACGCTCCTACAGCCGCTTCCTGACCGAAGAGGCCGCGCGCATCCTCACCCGCCTGGGCGCCGAGGTCCGCATCTTCGACCCGCGCAACCTGCCCCTGCCCGACTCGGCCGGGCCGGACCACCCGGCCGTGCAGGAGCTGCGCAATCTCTCCATCTGGTCCGAGGGCCAAGTCTGGTGCTCTCCTGAGCGGCACGGCAACCTCACCGGCCTTCTCAAGACCCAGATCGACTGGCTGCCCTTGGAAAGTGGCGGCGTGCGCCCCACCCAGGGTCGCACTCTGGCCGTCATGCAGGTCTGCGGTGGCTCGCAGTCCTTCAACGCCGTCAACAGCCTGCGCATGCTGGGCCGCTGGATGCGCATGATCACCATCCCCAACCAGTCCTCGGTGCCCAAGGCCTGGCAGGAATTCGACGACGACGGCCGCATGAAGCCCTCGCCCTACTACGAGCGCGTGGTGGACGTGATGGAAGAACTGGTGAAGTTCACCCTGCTGACCCGCGACCGCAGCACCTATCTCACCAGCCGCTACAGCGAACGCCGGGCGGAGGCGGCCAAACAGGTGTCAGAGGCAGAGAAGGTTGCCGCCCGGATCTGAACCGCCCTGCTATCGGCCGTCGCCTCCCTACTCTGCCGGCAATTCGCCGGCCCAGACGGCATGCTCGACCATGTCCTCGACAATCCCGGTGACGGCCTCTCCGGCAAAGCGCGCCAGACGGGACACGGGACGATCGGCCGGATAGGATAGGACCAGATGGCGCACGGGCGCGGGGTTGCGCAAGGCGGCGGCCGTCAGGCGACCCGACTCTATGTCTTCGTGAATGGGCGCGCGCGGCAGGATGGTCCAGCCCTTCCCGTGCCGCACGAGCCCCTTCAGGGTGGCAAAGGAATCGGCCTCGACGGCAACGTCGAGCGCGATTCCGGCCTCTGCCGCACAGCGTTCGACGATGATCCGCAAGCCATGCTGGGGGCTCGGCAGCAGCAGGCGTTTGCCCGCCAATTGAGCGAAGGGAACATCCCGCTCATTCGACAGTCCGGCCCCGGGCGGGCCGATCAGGAACAGCGTCTCGTGCAGCAGGGGCTGCGAGCGCAGGGAACGCGCTGACTGGGGGTCGTAGAGGATGGCCAGGTCGATCTCGCCGCGGTGCAGCCAGTCGAGGAGGTGGCCGGTATAGGCGCTGACCAGGCGCAGCATGACCCTGGGATGGGCCGTCTCGAAGGCCGTCACGAGCGGGACCGAGATGATGTCGGCCACGGTCGGCGGCATGCCGATGGCGATCCGCCCCGTCAGAGGGGCCTCGGCCTCTGAAGTCTGCGCCATGATCTCGTCCAACTCCGCCATCACGCGCATGGCATGGCCGAGGACGTCGCGCCCCTGATCCGTCAGCAGCATGCCGCGGCCATGCCGGGCGAAGAGGCGGATGCCCAGTTCCGCCTCCAGCATGCGGATCTGCCGGCTGAGCGCCGGTTGCGCGACATGCATCTGGTCGGCCGCCTTGCTGAGGCTGCCCAGTTCGGCGACGTGAATGAGTGTGCGAAGCTGTGACAGCTCCATCAAGCTATCCAATTCGGTTATATCTGCTCACGAAAAACGGTCGCAGAATTAACGAAAAAAGATAGCTATGCTGCCTTAGACTGTCGAGACGACATCGGAGCAAGAGCCGTGCAGAACGCTGAAACACCTGCGGCCCCTTCGCCGAAGACGCAGGACGCCAAATCGGGGGACGCCAAATCGGGGGACGGTGCATCGGGGGCCCATTGGCCAACCGCCGTCTATCATGCCCTCAAGGCTGCGAACGTGCGCCAGATGGCCTATGTGCCGGATGCCGGGCACAGCACGCTGATCAAGCTGCTGTCGGAGGATCCGGACGTGGTCTCGAACGTGCTGACCACCGAAGAGGAAGGCATCGCTATTTCGGCCGGCGCCTGGCTCGGCGGGCAGCGGTCCGTTCTGCTGATGCAATCGAGCGGCGTCGGCAACTGCATCAACATGCTTTCGCTTCCGGCGATCGCGCGTTTCCCGCTGCTGACGCTGGTGACCATGCGCGGGGAATGGGCGGAATTCAATCCCTGGCAGGTGCCCATGAGCCGCGCCACCCAGCCGGCCCTGGAGGCCATCGGCGTGCGCTGCCTGCGCGCCGATACCGCCGAGGACATGGTCGAGACCGTCGAGGCGGCGGCCGCGCTGGCCTATGAAGCGGACCAGCAGGTGGCCGTCCTGATCGGCCAGCGCCTGCTCGGCAAGAAGAAGTGGTGACCGTCATGACAGAGACCTCCTCCAGCCAAGCGCCTTCACTGGGTCGTCGCGAAGCTGTGGCCGCCCTGCTGCACGCGCGGGACAACACGCTCGTGGTGACCGGCCTCGGATCGCCGAGCTATGACGTCCATGCCCTCGGCGACCGCAACGACAACTACTACCTCTGGGGCGCCATGGGCAGCGCGGCACTGGTTGGCCTCGGCCTGGCCCAGGCACAGCCCGATAGGCGCGTGCTCGTGGTCACCGGCGACGGCGAGCAGCTGATGGCCTTCGGCAGCCTGGCCACCATCGCCGTCGCCCGGCCCAGGAACCTCGCCATCGCGGTGATCGACAACCACCACTACGGCGAAACCGGGATGCAGATGAGCCATACCGGACACGGCATCGACCTGGCCAGGGTCGCAGCCGCCTCCGGCTTCGCCGAGACGCGTACGCTCAACAGCCTCGAGGAGGTCGAGCAGGCCGGGAAAGACCTGAACACTCCGGCGGAGGGGCCGCGCCTCTTTGTTCTCAAGGTCACGCCGGAAAACCCACCACGCTCCCTGCCCGTGCGCGACGCGGTCCATATCAAGAACCGGTTCCGTGCCCACCTGGGGCTTGCGGCCGAATAGAGGCAGCAGAGCCCCTCGCCCGGCTCTGAGCGCAAACAGGCCTCTGGCGCTGGGCCTCGTTTTTCGGAACACTGATCGCATGGAGCGCATCCGCCCGGCCGAGCCCAGCGATCTCGCCGCCGTCGAACGGCTGGTCGAGGCCGCTTATGACCATTACGTCCCGCGCATCGGCAAGCCGCCCGGCCCGATGCTGGATGACTATGCCGCGCACATCGCCCATGGTCGGATCCACCTGCTCTGCCGGGAAACCACGCTGCTTGGTCTCGTGGTGCTTATCGAGGCGGAGGGGCGCATGCTGCTCGACAACGTGGCCGTCCATCCCGACGCTCAGGGCCAGGGCCTCGGACGTCGCCTGATCGCCTTTGCCGAAGAGCGGGCCCGGCAGGCCGGCCACGACCGCCTGCAGCTCTACACCCACGAAGCCATGGTCGAGAACCTGGCGCTCTACCGGCGCCTGGGCTTCCGCGAGATCCGCCGGGTGGAGGAGAAAGGCTATCGCCGGGTCTACATGGAGAAGACGTTGGCATAACTGCCCAAGCACTCATCCCAAGCCGTGCTTCAGGCACTGGACCGTCAGGCCGCTGTCGCCATGGTTGGCCCGCGCCAGGTTGGCAAGACCACCCTGGCCCTTGAAGTTGCCGAGGAAAAAGAGGCCCTCTAACTCAAACTGGAAACCGCAGGGATCGGGACAAGCTGAGCGATCCGGCACTCTTTTTCGAGACCTATGAAAACCGCCTTGTGATCCTGGACGAGATGCATCGCAGGTCCGAACTCTTTCAGAAACTGCACGGCATAATCGATCGAGGAGACGTCACGGCCACCGACCTGGATGCTTTCTGATCCTGGGCTCCGCGTCCATGGATCTGCTTGGGTATTTATCGGTGCCAAGCAAGGGTTTCTCCAACCCTATGCACGACCTGAATCCGACAAGGCCTTTGTCGTGAATTCGGGTGAAGAGCGTTACCCCTTGTTTAAAATGTGGAAGCGACCGGCGTCAGGGAAATGGCCACAATCATTGCAGAAAGCTGAGTGGGTGGACAGCAGGCCCTGGCCTGGTACTCCTGGTCATACCTGCTTTCGCGAACAGAATTTTTTATAAATCCACGATCTGTTTATTTGCAAAATCGCGATCCTCTGAGTTATAAAATCGCGGGCACGCTAATTATAAAACCGCGAATAAAGTTCATCGATATCGGTAATGGCATATGAGCAACCTGTACCAACGATGGCAGGCAAAATCCCTGAAGAACGCGATGAAACAGCGGCGTGTTCTGCTGCTTACCGGACCACGCCAATGCGGCAAGACGACACTTGCGCAGGCGATCACAGG
This sequence comes from Fodinicurvata halophila, assembly GCF_042651425.1. NCBI lineage: Bacteria > Pseudomonadati > Pseudomonadota > Alphaproteobacteria > Rhodospirillales > Rhodovibrionaceae > Fodinicurvata > Fodinicurvata halophila. The sequence goes on from NZ_JBHSCW010000002.1 coordinate 48,584, forward strand.
CAATGGCATCGAATACCGGACCCTGGACGATCAAACCCTGAGACAGGCGGCCGAAAACGACCCTCATGGGTTCGTGCAACACGATGCCTCCACGCTGATCATAGATGAAATCCAGCGTGTCCCCGATCTTCTTCCCGCCATCAAGAAAGTGGTCGACAAGGACAACCGGCCCGGCCAATTCCTGATGACAGGATCGGTCAATGTACAAGAGTTACCCAGCGTTCGTGAATCTCTGGCGGGACGGATTGCGAAGATCAGGTTGCGCCCGTTTTCTCAAGGGGAACTCCTGAACAGCCAGCCGCGCTTTCTCGATCTGGCTTTCGCAGAGTCCTTTGAGCACAGCTGGCAGATTTTCGAGCGGGGCGAACTCATCGACATTGCATTTCGAGGTGGTTTCCCGGAAGCGGTTCGCCTTCAAGGCCGGGCACGGCGGCATTGGCATCGAGACTACATCGCCGCGCTGCTGGATCGTGACCTGCGAGATATCACGCGAATTCGTCGGTTCGATGCGATGCGTGAACTCGTGCGCACAATGGCAGCTTGGTCTTCCAAGCTGATGGATGTTTCCGCAATCGGCTCTGGACTGTCCATCAAACGCCCGACCCTGGAAAGCTACATCAACGCCCTGGAAACCCTGTATCTGAGCGAACGCGTTCATCCATGGACACACACAGACTATGAACGTGTCGGCAAACAGGACAAGCTGTTCATGAGCGACTGCGGCCTGATGGCTTCCATCCTTGGATGGCGAGAGGACCAGGTGCGCCTCGATCCCGACCGTAGCGGCAAGCTGTTTGAAACCCTTGCCTTCAATGAAATCGCCGCGCAGATCGAGTCTTCCGAGGACGAATACGAACTGTTTCATTACCGGGACCGCGAAAAGCGGGAAATCGATTTCATCGTGGAGCGCGATGACGGTGCGTTGCTCGGTATCGAGATCAAGGCCGCTGCCACGGCCAACAAGAAGGATTTCCGGCACCTGGAATGGTTCCGTGACAATCTCGCGAAAGACCGTCCCTTCATCGGTATAGTACTCTACACGGGCGAGTTTTCCGGCTCATTCGGCAACGGCATGTGGGCCGTTCCGTTCAGCGCTTTGTGGTCTTAGATCGCAGTCCCTGATGCTCCGATATCGAGCATCTCCCCTGCCAGATGACCCTGACCGCTACTTCGTGCCGCCACATTCCCGCCGCCGAAAACGTGGAAGCGGCTGGAGTCAGGGAGATGGCGGCATTCATAGCGGAAAGCTGAGTGGGCAGACAGCAAGTCCTGGCCTGACAGTCCAAATCATACCTGCTTTCGCGAACTGCGATGTCGGAAATTGGTGCCCCTGGAGGGACTCGAACCCCCACTCCTTTCGGAACGCGATTTTGAGTCGCGCGCGTCTACCGGTTCCGCCACAGGGGCGTGGGGAAGCAGGCCGGCAGAATACCCGAGACAGACGGGTTTGCAATGCCTCTCTGCACAGCCCGGACAGGGGCGCTGGCACGACCGCAAGGCCTGTATTTCTCGCGCGCCGTGAAATCGCACGAGAGACATTCAGGACTGGAAATGCCAGGATGTTCCTGTCGGCGGTTTTTCTTGAAGATCCTCGAATCCTTTCTATCTGTACAATGGGCTTCGAAACATAAATCTCTTTGAAATCATAGCCGTGGGAGACTTTCAGGATACAGGCACTCCCTGAAATCCCGCCCTGCAGATACCTCCCGGAGACTCGAAACTCATGTGTGGACTGGTCGGTGAAATCCGCTTTGACAACAAGGAGGCCTCCCTGTCGCGGGTCGAGGCCATGTCGGGGCACATCGCCCGGCGCGGGCCCGACGCCACCGGCCTGTTCCGGCAGAACAGCCTGGCCGTGGGCCATCGCCGCCTGAAGATCATCGACCACAGCGAGTCGGCGCAGCAGCCGATGATCGATTCCCAGCTGGGCCTGGGCATCGTCTACAACGGCGCCATCTACAATTTCCGGGAGCTGCGCGAAGAGCTGCGGGGCAAGGGCTACAGCTTCTTCTCCAACGGCGACACCGAGGTCATCCTGAAGGCCTATCACGCCTGGGGCCCGGCCTGCGTCGAGCGCTTCGCCGGCATGTTCTCCTTCGCGCTGTGGGAGCGCGACAGCGGCCGCATGATGCTGGCCCGCGACCGCCTGGGCATCAAGCCGCTCTACCTGGCGGAGATCCCCGGCGGCCTGCGCTTCGGCTCCAGCCTGCCGGCGCTCGGCCACAGTGAGGGCGTCGACACCGACGTCGATCCCGTGGGTCTGCACCACTACATGACCTTCCACGCCGTGGTCCCGGCACCGCACACCATCCTGAAGGGCGTGCGCAAGCTGCCGCCGGCCAGCCGCCTGCTGGTCGAGCCCGACGGCCGCATGAAGCAGGAGGTCTACTGGCGCCTGGCCTTCGGCCCGCAAGCGGGCGACGAGGCCCGCAGCGAGGACGAGTGGCAGGACCTGGTCCTGGAGAGCCTGCGCACCGCCGTGGAGCGCCGCCTGGTGGCCGACACGCCGGTGGGCGTGCTGCTCTCCGGCGGGCTCGATTCCAGCCTGATCGTCGGCCTGCTGGCCGAAGCCGGCCAGGAGGGTCTGGAGACCTTCTCGGTGGGCTTCGAATCCGTGGGCGACGAGGCCGGCGACGAGTTCCGCTATTCCGACGTCATCGCCGAGCATTTCAAGACGCGCCACCACCAGCTGTTCATCAACAGCAGCGAGCGCATGCTGCCCAACCTGCCTGGCTGCATCCGCGCCATGTCGGAGCCCATGGTCAGCCACGACAACATCGGCTTCTACCTGCTGTCCCAGGAGGTCGCCAAGCACGTGCGCGTCGTGCAGTCCGGCCAGGGCGCCGACGAGGTTTTCGGCGGCTATCACTGGTACCCGCCGCTGCTGGACAGCCGCGATGCCGTGGCCGACTACGCCCGGGTCTTCTTCGACCGCGACCACCAGGAGTTCGCCCAGGCCGTGGACCCGCGCCTGGTGGAGGAGGACTACAGCCGCGAACTGGTGCGCCGCCACTTCGAGGACTGCCGGGCCGAACGCCCCGTGGACAAGGCGCTGCACCTGGACAGCACCATCATGTTGGTGGACGATCCCGTGAAGCGCGTCGACAACATGACCATGGCCTGGGGGCTGGAGGCGCGCGTGCCCTTCCTGGACCACGAGCTGGTGGAGTTGGCCGCCCGCATCCCGGCCGAGATGAAGGTTCGCGACGGCGGCAAGTACGTCCTGAAAGAGGCCGCGCGCAAGGTCATCCCCAACGAGGTGATCGACCGGCCCAAGGGTTATTTCCCGGTGCCGGCGCTGAAGTACCTGGAAGGCGACTCCCTGGAGTACGTGCGCGGCGTCCTGGACCAGCCGGCCGCCCGCGATCGGGGCATGTTCCGCAAGGAGTACGTGGACCAGCTGCTGCAGGCACCGGACCAGTACATCACGCCGCTGGGCGGTTCCAAGCTCTGGCAGGTGGCGCTGCTGGAAGCCTGGTTCCAGGAGCATGGATTCTAAGTGCACGCCAGGCGCAGTGAGGTAAGGCCCATGCGGACCTCGTCGAACCCGACAGCCGGAGACAAGGACCAGGAGGCGGCCGAGAACGTCGTTCTCGACTGCGGCTGGGGGCGCCTGCTGTTCGCCCAGACCTTCGAGGACGGCGATCTGCTGCTGGACACCCTGCTGGAGGAACAGGAAGGCCGCCGCGACATCGCCTTTTATGTCACCGATCCGCACGTCCTGCTCAGCCTGCGCCCGCAGCAGGTCTTCCTGGACCCCTCGCACACCTATCGCCTGGACCTGGAGGAGACGCCGGAGCGGCAGACCCACCCGGCCTTCACCGTTTCGCGCCTGGAAAGCCGTGAGGACGCCGAGGCGGTGAACACCTGCTACATGCACTGGGGCATGGTCAGCGTGGATGAGGAGTTCCTGCTGGCCTGCCGCGACGACCCGCGCTACCTGCACCTGGTGGCCCGGGACACGACCTCGGGCGAGGTCCTGGGAACGGTGACGGGCCTGGACCATGTCGAGATCTTCGGCGACCGCGACAACGGCTCCAGCCTCTGGTGCCTGGCCGTGGATGCCCAGGCCCATTATCCCGGCATCGGCGTCGCCCTGGTGGCGGAGCTGGCCCAGCGCCTGCGCCAGCGCGGCCGCACCTACATGGACCTCTCGGTGCTCTACAGCAACGAGGAGGCCATCGCGCTCTACGAGAAGCTGGGCTTCTATGCCGTTCCCCTGTTCGCCCTGAAGACGCGCAACTCCATCAACGAGAAGCTCTATATCGGACCCGCCCCCGAACAGGACCTGAACCCCTATGCCCGCCTGATCGTCGACGAGGCGCGCCGGCGCGGCATCGCCGTGGAGGTCCTGGATGCCGAGGGCGGCTTCTTCCGCCTGACCCACGGCGGGCGCTCCATCGTCTGCCGTGAATCCCTGTCGGAAATGACCACGGCGATCGCCATGAGCCGCTGCGACGACAAGGCGGTCACCCAGCGCCTGCTGCGCCAGGCCGGTCTGTCCGTGCCCGAGCAGATGCGCGCCGGCACGCCCCAGGAGAACGCCCACTTCCTGGAAACACACAAGCGCGTGGTGGTGAAGCCCCTGCGCGGCGAACAGGGTCACGGCGTGGCCGTGGACCTGCGCACGCCCGATGAGGTGGAGGCCGCCGTGGCCGAGGCCCGCCAGCACTGCGACGTGGTCCTGCTGGAGAATTTCGTCCAGGGCGACGACCTGCGCGTCATCGTCATCAACTATGAAGTGGTGGCCGCCGCCGTGCGCCGGCCCGCCGAAATCTACGGCAGCGGCAAGCATAGCATCGCCGAGCTGATCGAGGCCCAGAGCCGCCGCCGCTCGGCGGCGACTGGCGGCGAGAGCAGTATTCCCATGGACGCCGAGACCGAGCGCTGCGTCGAGGCAGCCGGCTATTCCATGTCCGACATCCTGCCCGCCGGCGAGACGCTGACGGTGCGCAAGGCCGCCAACCTGCACACCGGCGGCACCATTCACGACGTCACCGAATCCCTGCACCCCCACCTGGCCGCGGCCGCCGTCGAGGCCGCGCGTGCCATAGAGATTCCCGTGGTCGGTCTTGACTTCCTCGTCCCTTCCCCTGAGGAGTCGGACTATGTCATTATCGAAGCCAACGAACGGCCCGGGCTGGCCAATCACGAGCCCGCGCCGACCGCCCAGAAGTTCATCGACCTCCTGTTTCCCCACCTTGCCGCCTGAAAGGAGAGCCTGAGTCATGGCCAGTCCGAGCCCGAAGGCGCTTCCCGTGGATATGGACTATCTGCAGGACGTGATGGTCCGCCTGCTGGAAACGCACTCCCCCGCCGGCTACACCGACCAGGTCGTGCACATGGTCTGCAACGAACTGGACGCCCTGGGCATCGAGCACGAACTGACCCGGCGCGGTGCCATCCGCGGCAACATCCAGGGCAGCCGCCGTGCTCCCGACCGTGCCGTCGTGGCGCACGTGGACACCATCGGCGCCATGGTCCAGGGCCTGAAGGACAACGGCCGGCTCAGCCTGGTGGCCATCGGCACCTGGTCCAGCCGCTTCGCCGAAGGCGCCCGCGTCACGGTCTTCACCGACCAGGGCGCACGCACCGGCACGATCCTGCCGCTCAAGGCGGCGGGGCACACCTTCAATGAGGAAGTCGACAGCCAGCCGGTGGACTGGGATCACGTCGAGCTGCGTCTGGACGAGATCGTCTATGACCGCGCCGGCCTGGAGGAACTGGGCGTTGCCGTGGGCGACTTCGTGGGCATCGACAGCCTGCCGCGCATCACACCGGCGGGCTTCGTGGACGCCCGCCACCTGGACGACAAGGCAGGCGTGGCCTGCCTGCTGGCCGCCGTGAAGGCGATCACGGAATCCGATGTGCGCCTGCCGCTGGACTGCCATCCGCTGTTCACCATCTCCGAAGAGGTCGGTGTCGGCGCCTCGGCCGTGCTGCACCAGGACGTGGCCGAGATGGTCGCCATCGACACCGCCCCCCAGGCCCCCGGCCAGGAGAGTATCGAGAGCTGTGTCACCATCGGCATCAAGGATTCCTCGGGGCCCTTCGACTGGCACCTGACCCAGCGCATGCTGGAGCTGGCGCGCGAGAACGAAATCCGCCACGTGCGCGATATCTTCCGCCACTACCGCTGCGACGCGGCGGCAGCGCTGGAAGCCGGCAACGATCTGCGCACCGCCGTGGTCTGCTTCGGCACCGATTCCACGCACGGCTACGAGCGCACGCACCTGAAGGCCCTGCAGGGTGTGGCGGAACTGCTGACCGCCTACATGCAGAGCCCGGCCGTCATCGCCCGCGACAGCAAGCCGCTGGGCCCGGCCAAGGGCTTCCCCCTGCAGCCGGTGGAGGAGGCCACGGAGCATCCCGACACCGAGCACCACGATCCGGAGGCGGCGGAGTAGCCTCCGCCATCCGACGGCACTCCGGGCCGAAGCGGGCCGGGCCTCAGATGATGTTCTTGCGCACCGTGGAAGAGACCCATTCCGAGAAGATCACGGTCGCCAGGATCAGGACGAAGATCACCGTGACCTGGGACCAGGCCAGCACGTTCAGCGAGCTCTGCAGCTGCAGGCCGATGCCGCCCGCCCCGACGAGTCCCAGGATCGTCGATTCCCGGATGTTGATGTCCCAGCGGAACACGCTGATCCCGGCAAAGGCCGGCAGGATCTGGGGCACGATCCCGTAGTCGATGACCTGCGCCCGGCTGGCTCCGGTGGCCTGCACGGCCTCGACCTGGCTTTCGTCGATCTCCTCGATCGCTTCATAGAGCAGCTTGCCGACGAAGCCGATGGAGCGCAGCGCAATGGCGATGATGCCGGCCAGGATGCCGGGGCCGAGGATCGCGACCAGCAACAGCGCCCAGATCAGCGAGTTGATTGAGCGCGAGGCGACGATCACGAACAGCGCGAACGGGCGCAGCACCAGATGGCTCGGCGTGGTGTTGCGGGCGGCCAGGAAAGCCACCGGCACGGCCATGATGACACCGATCAGGGTGCCCAGCGTGGCGATGTTGATGGTGTCCCAGAGCGCCCCCCAGAGCGTGTTGACATAGGACCATTTGGGCGGCCAGGCGCGCGAGAACAGATCCGCCGCCTGCTTGGGCGCGTCCTCGACAAAGAACCATTTCGTATCGACCGTCATGATCTGCCAGCAGGCCACGAAAACCATGGCGGCGAGCAGCCAGCCCAGCCAGCCGAGCCACTGGGCTTTCGTCGTACGGTGGCGCCAGACGGGGCCCTGTTCACCTTGCAAGACCGGCATTACTGGATCCACTTCCGGATATAGCCGGAGCTGTATTCGGCCAGCATGACGAAGAGGATGATCAGGATCAGGATGGCGCTGGCGGTGCTGTAGTCATAGCGATCCATCGCCGTGTTGAGCGTCGCGCCGATCCCGCCGGCGCCGACGATGCCGATCACGGCCGATTCCCGGAAGTTGATGTCGAAGCGATAGAGCGAGAGGCCGATCAGCCGAGGCATGACCTGGGGCTGCACTCCGTAGTTCACGACCTGCCACCAGCCGGCGCCGGTGCCGCGCACCGCCTCGGCCTGGCGCGGATCGATCTCCTCGATGTCGTCGGCCAACAGCTTGGCGAGGAATCCGATGGTGGCGAACGACAGCGTGACGAAGCCGGCGAAGGCGCCGAAGCCGAACATTGCCACGAAGAGGATCGCGATGATGATTTCCTGGAAGGCGCGCGAAACGGCGATGATGGCGCGACAGACGAGATAGACCGGCAGCGGCGCGATGTTGCGTGCGGCGCCCAGGCCGATGGGCACGGAGATCAGGATTCCCACAATGGTCGAACAGACGGTCATGGTGACGCTTTCCACCATGCCGCGCTGGATCTGGTCGAAGCGGCTCGTGAAATCCGGTGTCAGGAACCCCTGCAGGAAGCGGCCGCCCCGCTCGAGCCCCTCATAGAGGCGCTGCCAGTCCACCTCCAGCGTACCGACAGCCAGCAGCAGATAGAGCAGCGCGCCGCTGTAGACGAGCCGGCGCCAGAAATCGTTGCGGATCAGGACGGGCGGCCGGCGCCAGCGCCGGGAAACCGCCTGGGCCTCGCTCATACCGTGCCCGCCATGCGTTCTTCCTCGGCGGCCTTGAATGCGGCCGCGTCGGACGCATCTTGCGCCGCCTCGTCGGCGGCCTTGCGCATCTCGCGCCAGTCCTCCTCGCCGTAGATCCGGGTCAGCGCCGCATGATCCAGCTCGGCAGGCGGACCGTCGAACACCACCTCGCCCGCGGTCAGGCCGATGACCCGGTCGACGAACATCTGGGCCAGCATGACATCGTGGATGTTGATGATGGCGGGCAGGTCACGCTCGCGACAGATCTCGCAGATCAGGCGCATGATCTGGCGCGAGGTCTTGGGGTCCAGCGAGGCGGTGGGCTCGTCCACCAGCAGCAGTTCCGGATCCTGCTCCAGGGCCCGGGCGATGCCGACGCGCTGGCGCTGCCCGCCGGACAGCTCGTCCGCCCGCTTGTCCACGTGGTCCGACAGCCCGACCCGCTCGAGCAGCCCGAAGGCCTTGTCCACGTCCTTCTGGGCATAGCGCCGGGCCAGCGAGCGCCAGAAGGACACATAGCCCAGGCGCCCCGACAGCACGTTCTCCATGACGGTCAGGCGTTCCACCAGGGCGTATTCCTGGTAGATCATGCCGATGCGCCGGCGCATCGTCTTCAGCTGTGTACGGCCCAGCTTCGAGATATCCACGTCGGAGAGCCGGATTGCCCCCGCCGTCGGCTCGACCAGGCGGTTGATGCAGCGGATCAGCGTCGACTTGCCGGCCCCGGAGGGACCGATCAGGCCCACGACCTGTCCGCGCTCGATGGAGAAGGACACCTCCTTGAGCGCGAGATCCCCGGTCTTGTAGCGCTTGGTCAGCGCCTCGATCGACAGCATTGCAACTCCTCACTCTCCTCGATCCCGTGGGCGGGAGCCGCGCCGTGGCGGCCCCCGCCGGATCCGTTCCGGGACCGGATCAGCTGCAGGTGTAGGACACCTCGTTCGCGTCGTCGATCTGGCGGATCACCGCCCAGTCCTTCTTGAAGGAGATCTCGATGAACTGGGCTTCACCGGATTTCTTGAACTCTTCCTCCAGGGCCGAGCCTTCCCAGGGGAAGGAGAAGAAGGCCTCGCGGATATTGTCCTGCAACTCCGGCGTCAGGTTGTAGACGGTGCCATAGCCCGTGGTCGGGAAGGTCTGGGACTGATAGATCGTGCGCACCTGGTCGGCGGAGATGACCTCGCGCTCGATCATGCGTTTCATGACGGAATTGGCGATGGACGCTGCCTCGTAGTCGCCGTTGGCCACGCCCAGGACCGAGGTGTCGTGGGAGCCCGAGAACCCGGCCTCGAAATCCTCGCCGGCCTCCATGCCGAATTCCCCCTTCAGGATGGCAGAGGGCGCCTTGAAGCCGGAATTGGAGGTTTCCTGGGTGAAGGTGATCTCGCCGCCGCGCAGGTCCTCGATCTCCTGGGCCTCGGAGTCGGCCGGCACGATGATCTCCATCTCGTAGCCGTACGAGCCATCCTCGGCGGCCATCATGGCAAAGGGCCGGAAACCGGCGCAGGCCACCGCGATGGGGTTGGAGCCGGTGTTGAAGCCGGCGACATGCAGGCGCCCGGCGCGCATGGCTTCCAGCTGGGCGGCGTTGGACTGGACGGGGAAGAACTCCACCTCCTTGCCTGTCACCTCGGACATGTGCTCCATGAAGCCCTGCCAGACATCCTCGTAGACGGCCGGGTCTTCCACCGGGGTATAGGTGAAGATCAGGGTGTCGGGATCGACCAGTTCGTCTTCGTTTGTGGGGATGTCGGCAACCAGGTCGCCATCCTCGTCGGAATAGCGGCTGTCGAGGTTGAAGTCGGCATAGGCGGGTGCAGCAAACAATACCGCGAACACGGACGCGGCCAGAAGCGTTTTCATTATTGCCTCCTCGAGTTATGAAAAATCAGTGGAACCGAGTGTCAGACATCCCGCTTATGGTCGCCCTGTGTTAAGCTTTCGTGATGGCGATGTGAAACTAATATAAAGGCAAATGATGTCGCTGTCACTTTACGCTTGCAGGCAGGCAGCATTGCAATTGTGCGGCGAACAAATGACAGGGATTGCCGGAACCGGGCAAAAAACGGCGCCAAGAGAATTGACAGACGCGCCCGGATCACGCAGTTGTAACGCCAAGAGGAATGGCACCCGGCATCCAGGGCGCCAGGACAAGGTGGCCGGCTTAGCTCAGTTGGTAGAGCAACTGATTTGTAATCAGTAGGTCGCGGGTTCGACTCCTGCAGCCGGCACCATTTTTTCTTTCAGCTCAACGCATTACTGAGAAAATTGACTGAGGCCCGCCCGACCATGGGGTCAAGTGGGTTGACCCCTCGCATGATAACCATCGCCTCTTCCGCCAGCTTTGACTTCATCAATTCGCGTTTGTTTTCCGACAGCCGACTGGTCAGGACGCAGCAGCTGATGGCGGCCACAGGGTGATCGTTGCGATCACGCACGGCAACACCCAGGCCTGTATACTCCGGAAGCACGCGACTGCCGGTTCCGCGTGCAAAACCGCTCTCGGAGACCTGCTGCAACTCGGTCAGCAATCGTTCTCGCTCTATCCCGTATTCCTTTTCCAGGATGGGGAGATTATGTGAGATAATCTCGTCCTGTTCCGCCCTACTCATGTGGGCCAGAATGGCAATAGAGGCTTGGCCAAGTCCCAATGGCACTCTTCCCCCAATACCGCGGGTATAGCTTCGCACCGGGTAGTCGCCGTCACATATCTCAATACAGACCACGTCATATCCATCCGGAACGAATAGGAAGAAACTGTCGCCAAACTGGCCTGCAAGACGGAGCAGGCTCGGTCGGGCCAGCTCTCTCAGATGAGAGCGGTTGCTGGCTGTCGCGCCCCATGTAAGGAAGGTAAGTCCCAGATAATAGCTGCGCTTGTCTTCGCCCATGGCCAAAAGGCCCTGATCCACCAGGGTGCGCACGATGCGATAGGCCGTCGCCCTGTTCAGGCCGGTCCGCGCAACAATCTCGCGCAAGCGACAGGGAGCCCCCTCGGCCGCGGCCACGGTATCAAGTACCGCGACGGCCCGCTCTATTACCTGAACAGACACCTGATTTGCCCCTACAGTTTCCGGCCCTATGAACTCACCCGAAAGTCTCGCCTCCGTGCAGGCGATCCGCAAGCCAGTCTTTCGTCCGGTTCCAGGTCATGAAGGCGGCGTGCAGGGACGCAAGCCGCCCGGAGAAGCGGTTCACCCCCTTGCGTACCGGCAGGGCAATGTCATCCGCCGGAGTTCCGGTCAACAGGCGCGCCAGCTCCACCCCGGCAGCGCTTGCAGTGGGCACCCCTCGCCCTGAAAACCCGATACAGGCCCATAAGTCCTCGTCCAGCCAATGGATCTGCGGCAAGGTCAAGGGCTGGGCATCCAGCCGGCCCGACCAGGGATGCTGGAACCGGATCGACTCAATCTGCGGGAACAGCCAACTGGTACGCTCCTCCAGCCACCTTGCTGTCACCTCTGGGTCGCGGCCGATACGTCCCTTTGGGTAGGCTGTCGTGACCAGCCTGTTATCGTCTGTCCACTTGTAGAGGATCGGATCCTTGTGCGTATCAACGAGAGTCTGATCCCCTGGAAGAACGGTGTGCCGCGTTTCCGCAGGCAGCGGGGCGCTCGCAAAGCCCATGATCGGAACGGGATAGGTTGCGCCCTGCAACAACTCTTTGGCAGGCCCTACGGCATAGGCTCCCGTTGCCAGAAGGACTTTTCGTGCAACGACACCCCCATTCGGTGTCTGCAGTTTCCAACCTTCGGCCTGGCGCGCAAGATTTGTAATAGGCGAGTCCTGAAAGAGTTGCGCACCTTCCTGAAGGGCCGCACGCGCCAACCCCCGTGCATAGGCAGTGGGGTTCAGGTGTCCTGCACCTTTCAGAAGCCAGCCGCCATGTGCTCGTGGCGATCCCGACAGTTCCCGTGCTGCAGCCGCGTCAAGAATCTCGCCTTCCAGGCCCAAGGACACGTAGAGTTCCTTTTTCTCCGATAGCTCCGAAAGTCGGTGGGGGCCATGAGCGATGCGCAGATAGCCGTTGCGCTTTGCTTCACAGGATATCTGGTAACGCTCAATCAAAGAGAAGACCCGTTCCGCCCCGGATACCTGCAGGTGCGTCAACTGATCCGCCTTTGCCTTTCCCAATCGCTTTCTGAGTTTATCGGGCGAGGTGAGGTGAAAGGTTGGTGTACAATGCCCGGCATTGCGGCCTGAAGCTCCGAACCCGATATGCCTGGCTTCCAGCACGACACACTCAACACCTGTGCGCGCTAGGTCGATCGCCGTACTCAGTCCAGTATAACCACCGCCAACAATGGCAACTTCACAAGTAACTGTTTCTTGCAGGGGCTGGAGGTCCGGCCCTGTGGAAGCAGAGCGCCACCATATGCAATCTTCCTGCTCCCAAGGAATGTGCCCCAAATCATCCGCACCCATGCCTCAGTTCCCCTCCATCTGTTCACCCATCACTGAAGGATCATGCAGGTGACAGGCAACGTGCCGACCGGGTTCCACCTCTCGCATTTCGGGATAGACTTCGCGGCAATGCGGCATTGCCTTCGGGCAGCGTGGGTGGAAATGGCATCCCTTGGGTGGGTCGAGCGGAGATGGCACCTCTCCGGCAACCTTGACCGTGGCCCGCGCCGTTTTGGGATCGGGTGAGGGAGAAGCTTCCCTCAACATCTGGGTATAGGGGTGCAGCGGTCGGTCCAGCATGTCCCGGGTCGGGCCGCTCTCCACCAGGCGCCCCAGATACATGACGCTGCCGCGTTGGCAGAAGTAGCGCAGGACGCCCAGGTCATGGGTAATGAACAGGAAGCTGAGATTGCGTTCGGCCTGCAGCTTCTGGAGCAAAAGCAGAATTTGCGCCTGGATGGAAACATCCAGTGCGGAAACCGCTTCGTCGGCGACGATGAACTCGGGTTCCAGGGCCAGGGCACGTGCGATACCGATACGCTGCCTCTGCCCACCACTGAACTCATGCGGGAACTTCGTTGCCGCTTCGATTGGCAGGCCAACGCTTGTGAGGAGGCTTGCGACACGTTCGGGAATCTCGGCATCGGACACAATCCTGTGAACCTTAAGAGGCTCCGCCAGCAGGTCGCCGACCAGCTGTTTCGGATTGAGCGATGCATAGGGATCCTGGAAGATCATCTGTATATGCCGCCTCAATTCACGCAGGCGTCGCTTCGATGCGGAGATTACGGACTGGCCCTTGAACTCGACCTCGCCGGAATCGGGTTCGATCAGGCGCAGGAGCGCACGCCCAGCTGTCGACTTCCCACAACCTGACTCCCCGACAAGACCATAGGCCTCTCCAGCCTGCACCTCGAAGGAGATACCATCCAGGGCATGCAGCTTGGCCTTGCGCCCCAGGAAGCCGCTTCGACTGTCAAAGGCCTTCCGCAACTGGCTGACCTTCAGGATTGCTGGCTCACTCATTGCCCCGCCTCCACTGTATCGACATCGTAGAGCCAGCAACGCACCTCTGTGGAGCCAACCTGGAAGCGGGGTGGTGCCTCCTGGCGGCAACGGGGCATCACATGGGGACATCGATCTGCAAAACGGCAGGCTTCCGGAAAGTTGGCAATGGAGGGCACCTGTCCCGGAATGACCTGGAGTTCTTCCTTGTCGCTCTCCACAGAGGGAATGCTGTGAAGCAGGGCCTGGGTATAAGGGTGGCGCGGTTCCTCGAAGATCGTTGCCACCTGCGCAATCTCCACCACTTCACCCGCATACATGACAGCCACCCGATCCGCGACCGCCGCCACGACGCCCATACTGTGGGTAATGAAGATGACGGACATCTGGTTGCGCTCTCTAAGTTCCCGCAATTCCGAGAGAACCTGGGCCTGGATCGTCACATCCAGGGCCGTTGTCGGCTCGTCGGCCAAGAGGACGCTGGGCTGACAGGCCAAAGCCATTGCAATGACAACGCGCTGGCGCATACCGCCGCTAAACTGATGGGGATAGGCTCGATAGCGCTGCTCGGGGGCTGGTATCCTCACGGACTCCATCAGTTCCAATGTCCTGCGCCGCGCCTCGGCGCTAGAGACCTGCATGTGACTGGTGATGGCCTCGGAAATCTGGTCTCCCACCCTCATGACCGGGTTGAGTGCGGTCTGTGGTTCCTGAAAGATCATCGCAACATCCTGGCCGCGGATATGCTGGAACTTCCTGTCCGGCAGCCCAACCAGTTCCTGGCCCTTGAACTTGATGGACCCCTTTGTGCGCGCCCCCGGCCCATCCACCAGGCCAAGAATTGATCGGCAGGTGATGGACTTCCCGCAGCCGGACTCACCAACCAGGGCCAAGGTTTCATCAGCTTTGAGCTCGAAATCAATGTTCCGGGTCGCCGCCCGCCATTTCCCTCCGATGCGAAACTCAATGCGCAAGTCGTCGACTTGCAGGAGGGTTTCCCTTGAAGTGGTTTCTGCACTTTCAAGCATCATTTCTCACCCTTCAGCCGGGGATCCACAGTGTCACGCAATCCGTCGCCCAGCATGTTCAATGCAAACACGAGGATCAGGATTGCCAGGCTTGGGAAAATCGCGAGCCATGGAGAATCCAGGATGTTCTTGAAACCGTCCCTGATCATGCCGCCCCAGGTCGGCGTAGGGGGACGCACACCCAGGCCGATGAACGCCAGTGAGGCTTCGACACGAATGGCCGTGGCCAACCACAAAGACCCCATCACCAGGACTTCGGGAAAGATATTAGGCAAGACATGGCGATACATGATGCGCAGGTCCGAGTATCCAAGCGCGCGGCCTGCCTGGATGAAATCCCGTTCACGCAGTGAAAGCGTGGGCGCCCGCGCGACGCGCGCGAACTGCGGTACCGTGGTCAGCGCGATCGCAACAATCAGGTTCGGCATGGTTGGGCCCAAAATGGCAACGATCATGAGACCCAGGATCAGGGAGGGAAAGGCCAGCAGCACGTCCGTTATCTGTGTCACGAGCTGATCGATCTTTCCTCCATAGTAACCCGCCAGAACGCCCATGGCGGTTCCGACAATCATGGCCAGTCCAACGGAAACCAGTCCGATGATCAGCGAGATGCGTGCCCCGTAGAGAATCCGTGAATAGATGTCACGGCCGGCCGCATCTGTTCCCATCCAGTGCTCCCCCGATGGCCCTTGCAGGCGAAAGAGGATGTTCTGTTGTACCGGATCATGAGTTGCAAAGATCGGTGCCAGCAGTGCCGCAATCACGATCAAAAGGAATACGCTCATTCCAATCAGGGAATTGGTATTTCCCACGATAGCCCCAAGCGCACTGTTGGCGGTGTGTCGCAGGCGTGCCGCGCGGCTCGTCGCCGGATTGTAGGGCATTGAACTCATTGGTATTTCACCCTTGGATCAAGCAGTCCGTAAATCAGGTCAGTCGCCAGGTTCACCAGAATGACGAGCAGGGTATAGAGCACCATCAAGCCTTGGAGCATCGGATAGTCCCGCTGATTCATCGAACCGACGATCAACTTGCCGATCCCCGGGCGATTGAAGACGATCTCTGTCAGTACGGAATTTCCAATCAGGATTCCCACGTACAGGCCGATCACCGTGACAACCGGTATTATGGCGTTGCGCAAGGCATGGCGCCTGATGATCAGATGCCGTGCGACCCCCTTTGCCCGGGCTGTCTGGACATAATCCTCACCCAGGACTGCAAGCATCGAAGAGCGCGTCATGCGCGCGATGTAAGCAGCCATCAAGATACCAAGGTTCACGGTGGGAAGAGCAAGACTGAGCAGGCGATCCTCGAAACTGCCACCGCGCGCCGTGCTCAGCACAGGGAACCAACCGAGCCAGATCCCGAATACCAGTAGAAGCATGATCCCCGATACGAAGGCCGGAAAGGACAGCCCCAGCAAGGAGCCGATGCGCGTCGCATAGTCTATGAATCGATTCCGGTGAAGCGCCGCCCAAATACCAAAGGGAATCCCCACAACGGCACCAAACAAGAGGGAAGCGGCCGTGAGTTCAAGGGTGTAGGGTAACACCTCAAGTATGGAGTTCAGCACAGGTTCACGCGTATAAAGCGATGTTCCCCAGTCCCCTTGGGTCAAACCCGTCAGGAAATCCAGAAACTGAAGATAGAGGGGCTGATCCAGGCCCAATCGCTCACGCAATGCGTCAATGGCACTCTGGCTCGCCTGATCGCCCAACATCAACTGGGCCGGGTCTCCGGGGATAACCCTGGCAAGCATGAACACGAGCAACATCACTGAAAACAGAGTGACCATTGCATAGGATAGCTTGATCGTAACGTAGCGAAGCATGTTTGGAATCCTCCAGAACAGCCCGGGCACCTGCCTGTAAGTGCAGGTGCCCGGGTTCTGTCAATCTGGATACCTAGAGCTTAGTTGACCTGACTGTTTTCAGTCAGGGCAGGACCAAGACTGAGGGACCCCTCAAGATCTTCGTATCCAAGATCCACGCGATCGTTGATGACCCACATCTGCAAGGCTTCGTAGACAGGAACCGAGCAGACTTCATCCGCAATCAGTTCCTGTGCTTCCTGCCAAAGCTCGATCTGCCGATCTGGATCAGTTTCAACCCGAGCCTGTTCGATCTGTTCGTCAGCAACGTCACAATGGGAGAAGTTGGTAACAGCCCCTTCACGCCCGACAATGCTGTCCGAATGATAGAACTGTGTCAGGTAGACATCGGCAATCGGAAAGCGGGCAGCAGCATAGAGAACGACCTGACTGCGATCGTCACGAATCTGGCTGTGGAAGGTTGCGTGCTCGACAATATCGAGTTCCAGATTGATCCCGGCCTCGGCAAGCTGTCCCTGAATGATTTCCATGGCTTCCTGCATCGTTCCCAGGGAGGTCTGGATAGCCGTCAACTCAATTCCATCCGGATGTCCGGCTTCCTCGAGCAGCTCACGCGCACGTTCGGGGTCGTAGCTGTACTTGTCATCCAGATTGATGTGCCCGAGATACCCCTGCGGCACTGGCGAAACACCTGGCCGCACGACCTCTTCACCGCGGAACTCGACCATCAGGTCGCGCGGAATGGCATGCATGACGGCTTGCCGCACTTTCGGGTCATCCAGAGGCGGTTCGGTCATATTGAGGTGAATTGTATAGAGTTCTGCCGGCTCCATGGCGACCACCGTGGTCTCCGGCAACTCGTTCATCCTGTTGTACCACTTCTGATCGGAATTGCCGTAAGCCATATCCAGTTCGCCGGCCTCATAGGCCAGATCCCGCGAAGAAGTCTCAGGAATGAAGCGGTAGTCAATACGATCGATCTTGGGCTTGCCACGGAAATAATCCGGGTTCGCAACCAATGTGACCGATTCCTGTTCGGCGTAGTCCGAGAACATGAAAGGGCCGGTGCCGATCGGGTTCAGTGCGAAGTCTTCCCCCATTTCCTCTGCGGCATCCTTGCAAACCATGTTGCCGGCATGGACATTGATAAGCATGCCCAGAAGGCTGGGAACGGGCTCATTCAGATCAATCTGAAGCGTGTAGTCATCGAGAGCTTCTACACTTTCGAAAGCATCGAGGTCGGATGCAAAGGCAGATAAATCCGGATCCTGGGCACGACGAAGAGAATAAACCGCGTCCTCGGCGGTGAACTCACCATACTCGCCATGACACTGAACCCCTTCACGCAGATTAAAGGTCCATGTCAGTCCGTCCTCGGAACTTTCCCAGCTCTCAGCCAGGTCAGGTTCGATGAACTCCGGGTTGGCCTTTCCCGGCTGAATGCGGACAAGGCCGTTGAACATCCAGCCAAAAAGCGCTTTCTCCGGCGTACCGGTTGAGACATGTGGGTCGAGACGGCCTGCATCGGAAGTTGCCATACCGATCCGCAGGACCTTCTCGTCATCCTGTGCATTGGCCGACAGACTGGTGCCGACACCAGCCGCCAGTATGGCCGCAAGGGATGCGGCCTTCATGTATCTGGAAGAAAGTTTCATTCTTCACTCTCCCTGTTCTGAAGGATTAAGTTGATTTGAGGTTGTCCTCACGCCTGCCCCGTCCTGGGTGAAACGCGTGATGGATAGCTCCTCGATGGATGTATCCGTACGTCCATCGAGAATCAGGTCGCCGAGTACGGCGCCTATGGCGGGTCCTAGCTGGAACCCGTGACCGGAAAAACCGAAGGCATGGAAAAGACCGGCTGTCGTGCTGCTGGGGCCGACGACCGGAATCTTGTCCGGCATCAGGCCGTCTATACCGCTCCAACTGCGGATGATCCTGGCCTCCGCTAGGAAGGGCATGGCATGGATCAGGTTCCGTGTTGCCAACTGGCTGGATGAAGTCCTGGGGCGTGTGCGATTCTTCTCGAAATCGGTAATGGCGCGCGTCCCACCGCCAAAAATCACATTCCCTCGGGGTATCTGGCGCGCATAGATATCACCACCACACATCCCGAAGCTGCATTTGATGCGATAGGGCAAGGGCTCCGTCACGAGCATATTCGGGGAGAGCGGCGCCTCCGCGACACTCTCGCCGAAGCTGGCCGCAACCTCGTACCCCCAGGCTCCAGCTGTATTGACCAGGACGTCCGCAAAGGCCGTCCGGCCATCGCTGAGCTCGATACGGAAGTTGGTCCCCTCCCGTTCGGCAGCGGCCACATCGACCCCTTCACGGATGTCCGCCCCGGCACTTTCTGCGGCACGCGCAAAGTGGGGGGCCACCAACCTGGGGTTGGCCTGCCCGTCCTGGGGCATGATGGAAGCGCCGGCAAGCGATGACCCAAGGTAGTCAAAGCGATCCCGAAGCTGGTTTCCAGTCACCAGTTCAACCTCGAGACCAAAGTCCCTTGCAACGCGCGCCCAGGCTTCAAGCTCACCCATGTCATCCTGCGTGCGGGCAAGCTTCACGTGGCCGCTCGCGTCGAACTCACAGTCGTGACCAATCAAGTCGGGAAGTTCATCCCAAATTGTACGTGCCTTGATTGACAGTGGTATCTCCGCACGATGCCGCCCATGCTGACGCACGCCACCATAGTTCACACCCGAAGCCTGGCTACCGCATTGGTGCCTTTCGAACAGAACTACGGCCAGGCCCCGGAGCGCCAGGAACAGAGCTGCAGAGCAGCCTGCCGTGCCACCGCCAATCACGGCGACATCGTATCCTGACTGCAAGGGCGTACGATCCAGGTCCATCATTCCCGTGTTCCCTCTGGATCCGGCACATAGGCATCGGCCATTGCAGCCATCGGAACGGGTTTGATCGGAGGCTGAGTTCTTTGCCAACCTATGGCTTGCGGCCCCTGCTCCTTCGCACGCTCAACAATTGCCTGCACATTCAAGGCACACATGCGTCCCTGGCAACGCCCCATCCCCGCACGCGAGAAGGCCTTGGCGCGATTGACATCTTCGGCACCGGGCCTGACCAGTATGTGGCGTATCTCGCCTGCGGCAATCGCTTCGCATCGGCAAACAAGCGTGTCCTCCGCCAATTCATCGAGCAGATGCATCGGCACAGGGTACATACGGTCGAGCGCAGCACGCACGCGCCACTGCTTCTTGAGGGTTTTCTCAAGCACCTGTCGCCGACCGGAATCTACGGAGTGACCAAGGTCCTGCAGAAGGGCAAATCCTGCTAACTCCCCTCTCATCTCGGCTGCTTCGGCGCCACAGACACCGGCGCCATCTCCTGCAAGATACAGGCTGTCTACAGATGCACGGACATGATCGGTGAGAGCGGGAACCCATTGCTGCTGTATGTCGGACCAATTGAGTTGCGCACCGGCCAGTTCGGCAAGCTGCCATTCCGAGCGCACACCAAATCCCATGGCGGCCGCGACACAGGACAGCTGATGGCTGCGACCTCCGGACTCGAATGAAACGGCAGAGAGACCATCGTCCGGATCGCCTTCAAACCTGATGGCGTGAGCCCCACGGTAGATGGGCACGCCCATACGTCGCAGGGAAAGCATGAATCCGACGCCACGTACAGCTGCGTACGGTAGATGAGCCAGCCCGGATGCATGGCGAAGCTGGTTGGACCAGGATGCCGTCTCCACCACTGCCTTCACATCGGCTCCGGCTTTTGCATACTGTAGGGACACCAGATAAAGCAGGGGGCCTGTTCCCACGAAAACCACTTCCCGACCGATCAGGCTGTGATGGGCCTTCAGCGATATTTGCGCCCCGCCCAGACTGTACACTCCTGGCAGGGTCCAACCCGGCAGTGGCAGCGTGCGATCGGTAGCCCCGGTCGCCAGGACCAGATGGCTGGCCTGTAAACGTCCGGCTACATCAGCGGACTCATCATAGTAGTCGACTGTATCCCCGATCACGTTCCAGGCCAGGGTCCGCGGACGGTAGTCTATATTCGGACGTATCCTCTCGAAGGTTTCGTGCAATGCGCACGCCTTCTCCGCTTCACTGCCATAAAGGTCCTCAGGTTCGCGTCCGTCCGGCACAGGCGGCTGGCGATAAATCTGCCCACCCGCTTTGAACCCTTCATCCAGAACCACGGGTCTGAGCCCGGCCTTCACAAGGGTTTCAGCTGCACGCACTCCGGCTGGTCCTGCTCCGACGATGACAGGTTGCCTTTTCATTCCCCGTTCGTCGGTCACAGCTTTGGCTCCGGCAAGGAGACATGGATTCCCTCTTCAAGCAGGGTTGTACAGGCCCGAACCTTGCCCCCGTCACTCAACTCTACCCAACAATCCTGACAGGCCCCCATGAAGCAGAAGCCTGCACGCAGACCATCCCCGAATTCCGACTGCCGAACCGCCTTGTGATTCGCCAGGATGGCCGTCAAAAGGCTGTCGCCCTCCCGACCCACTACTTTCCGCCCATTGATCACGAATTCCACGGTCTTGCCGGGCAGCGGGGTCTGGAGATGACGCAAGCGCCCTGGCATCAATAGTGATCCTCGCACCGGCAATTGACGATCAATTCGGCGACGTTCGCCTGGTTGGGAAGTTGCAGCACCGTCCCCACCAGTTCGGCCAGGTCGTGTGGAGACGTCATATCCTCCTGAGCAACCTTGGTTACCGTGGCTGTCAGGTCCGTGCTCACGAAGCTGGGACAGATCACGCTCGCACGAACACCGTCCTCCCAACCGGCCTTCCGCAGCGCATGCGTCATGGCAACGACTGCATGTTTGGACATTGCATAGGCGACGTTGTCGTTCTTGACCCGTTTGCCTGAGAGCGAAGAGATGTTGATGATTCGCCCTGCATCGACTTGGCGAAGGTACGGCAGGCACAAGCGCGCCAGGCGAAGCGGCGCCTTGACGTTTATCTCGAGGGTGCGATCGAGATTGGTCTCGTCATCATCTTCGACTGTGAAGGGCAGCACCACGCCAGCGTTATTGACCAGGGCATCGATGCGCCCCCAGCGATCCAGGGTTTCCTCGACCCATGCTGCGTCTGAGCCTGTTTCTTCAGCATCATATCGCGCATGGAGTACATTGCTGCCAGCTTCGAGAGTTTTGCCAAGAGTCTCGGGTTGCCGGGCACCAAGACTGACCCGCCATCCATCCTCCACAAGCTTGCGTGCAATGGAAGCGCCGATTCCCCGGGATGCCCCGGACACCAACGCAACGGACCCACTTCGATCCAGCATCTCCCCTCGCCTCTCTTCTTGTTATTAGGCTGAGGGTGCGAACTTGTTTCGGCAGAGTCAGCGAAATCAACAAAACACATCACATTATGGTCATATAATTTTAACTAATTCGCATTGCGCAGTGATATTGAGCTTAGTGCTCTCCTTGCCTCACCGCGCTTTGCTCTGCGCCGCCACCACGCGCCCCCGCTGCTGCTCGCGGTAGAAGACGTAAAGGCCCGAGGCGAGGATGATCGCCGTGCCCGTCCAGGTCAGCGCGTCGGGGAAGTCGTCGAAGATCAGGAAGCCCAGCACCGTCGCGCTGATGATCTCGAGATACTGGAACGGCGCCAGGATGCTGGCCTCCGTGCGGCGGAAGGCGCCCACGATCATCATGTGCCCGACGACCGAGATTCCGCCCAGGCCGAGCAGGGGCAGCCAGAGCGAGAGATCCAGGGCGCCCCAGCCGGCCAGCGCGCCGCCGAGGCCACTCTCCGCCCCGACCAGAAGAACCAGTCCCAGGAACAGGGCGGCGAAGGCGCCGCTGTAGAACTGCAGCTGCAGGCCGCCCGTGCGGGCGCTCATGGAGCGGATCACGGTCCACATGGCCGCGTAACTGACCGCCGAGAGCAGGGGAAAGACCGCCACGATCCCGAACGCCATCCAGTTCGGCCGGATCACGATCAGGGCCCCCGCCAGTCCGACGGCGACGGCGCTATAGCGCCGGATGCCCACCTGCTCGCCCAGGAACAGGGCGGAAAAGACGGTCAGGATCAAGGGCTGCACGAAGAAGATCGCGATCGCGTTGGCCAGCGGCATGTGCACCAGCGCTGCGAACAGCAGCCCGACCGCCGCCCCCATCAGCACCCCGGCGATGGCCAGGCCCGGCAGAGCACGGAGCGCGACCCGGAAGGCCATTCCGCGGGTAAGGAGCAGCAGAATCCCCGCGAGCAGCAGACTCTGTATGAAGAATCTCAGGAAGGCCACCTGGAACGGCGAGAGGTCCGGCGTGAGGGATTTGGCAATGGCGTCGATCCCCGGCACCAGCAGCATGGCCCCGGCCATCAGCGCCATGCCCCGCCCCGGATCGTTTGCGCGTGTGGTGTGCTTTGGGTCCGCGGTCATGGCTGGGAATGGTTTTCCTTGCAGGAGCCGTCGGAACAAAGGCATGGCATTCCGAATCAACAGGGCGCAACACCGAGGGCAAGCCTTCAACACGCGGCTTGCGAGCCGCCTGACTTGACGCCAACCACTGTGGATTAGCCATGGAGGATCAGCCGCTGCCTTTCAAGTGCGATATTGCCTATCGCAGCTGCTGATCCTGGCAGGCGCCAGCAGGTCCGTGATCGAGTCCCAAGGGACCCGCCTCCAGCGCCTCACGCGACGTCTTTCCTCTGCGTGGTCTCTACCGAACCAGAGCCGGCCTGCCGCTGCCGGAAAGGGAGGGACATCAGGGCTTTCAAGAGGGCCTGAGACGTGACCGGCTTCTCCAGCACTCTGTCCGCTCCCAGCCGCAAGGCGATATCGAACGCATCGTAGCCACAGCGCTTGCAGCTTGCAGAGAGCGCAACAACCGGCACTCCTGGGAGCTGTGCCCGAACTTCTCGGATCACTTCCAAACCATCCCTGTCCGGCAGGAAGACAGACGTAACAACCAGACTGGGAGCAGTGTGACGCAAAAGCTCCAGCGCCGCTCGGCCGTTGGAGGCCTGCACGACCTCATAGCCTGCGCGACTGAGCGACCATGCCAGGTTCTTGCGGAAGTTTTCGTCTGCCTCTGCCAGAAGAATCCTGTTCATTTTCGTTGCTCCGTTCCTTGTTCCGGTCTGTGCGATTCTTGCCTGAGCACGGCCGTAACCAGGCTGTCTTGATCGGAGCCCAACAATTCCGTGCTGCAGGGAACAGCATCCTCGTTACTTAAACGGCGCACCCAATAAAGCCGCTCGTCTTCAAGGCCGCTGCGAAAGCAGAGGGTCTCGTTCCCGATCCTGTGCGGAACCTTGGGGCGGTCCAGCTTTGCCGCCAAAACACGTGCCATGGCGGCTGTGGGCGCACGCACAATGACTCGATCCCAGATTGCGCGTCCCTGCCAGCGCGGGTCTGCCGGTCCCGCCACAGGATATATCATCCACATGGGCATTCTCCCTTTCCCTCCATGCGTAGAGGGGGAGTAGGCTCAGATATAATCACGTATAATACGTACATCTTTTTGCAAGCTTTTCTCAAGGCATGCGACAAACCGCCCTGTGAAGCCCGACAGTCAATAGGATGATGCATTGCTCTTGAACGGGTCGAGTGAGCCACACAGAGTATCGAGAAGGCTCCGATCACACTTGGACGCAATGGATGCACCCCTGAATGGATGCACCCCTAAAGCTGTTCCTCTGCGGGGATGTCATGACGGGCCGGGGAGTCGACCAGATCCTGCCCCATCCCACAGACCCGACCCTCCATGAGGATTTCGTCCGTTCAGCCCACGGCTATGTGGACTTGGCCGAGCAGCGCTCAGGTCCCATCCCGCGACCGGCCCCGTTCGACTATATCTGGGGCGATGCCCTGGCGGCGCTGACGGACAGGGCGCCGGCCCTTCGCATCGCGAACCTTGAGACCGCCCTCACCGCCCGGGGCCACCCCGAGCCGAAGGGCATCAACTACCGCATGCACCCGGAGAACGCCACGTGCCTGAGCGCGGCCGGCCTCGATTGCTGTGTCCTTGCCAACAACCATGTTCTCGATTGGGGAGCTCAGGGTCTTGGCGACACGCTGGCGACCCTGAAGGGGCTCGGCATTGCCTGCTGCGGTGCCGGCGCCAATGAAGGGGCGGCCGCAGCGCCCGCCATCCTCTCAGCAGGTCAAGACCGGCGCATCCTGGTCTTCTCCTATGCCTGCCCGTCCTCCGGTGTTCCCCGCCACTGGGCCGCGGGCCCCGAGCGCGCGGGTGTCAACCTTCTGGCGAGCCTGCAGCGCGCGCAGGTGGATCGTGTTGCGTCCTGGATCGCGCGATGGCGCCAGCCTGGCGATAGCGTTGTCCTCTCGCTGCACTGGGGCCCGAACTGGGGGCATGACATACCGGCCGCGCATCGCGAATTTGCCTGCGAGTTGATCGAGCGCGGTGCAGCGGACCTGGTGCACGGGCATTCCAGCCACCATCCGCTGGGACTGGAATGTCATGAGGGCAAGCTGATCCTCTATGGCTGCGGCGATTTCATCAACGACTATGAAGGCATAGGCGGCCACACGGACTATCGCCCGGAGCTGGTGCTGGGCTATCTGGCCGAGCTCGACCCGACCCATCGCCGTCTCGAAACTCTGGAGATGCTGCCTTTTCGAACCAGGCGGTTCCGCCTGCAGCACGCAACGGGGGAAGAAGCCTCCTGGCTTGCAGGGACCCTAAACCGCAATTTGCCTGTACAGGACCAACGCGTCCTGCTGAGCGAAGAGAACAGCCTCAGACTTTCTTTCTAGCCCGCTCCGGCCACGACAGGCCGGACAGATGCACTGGCTAAACCGCGTGAGCCACCAGGTAGTCGTCCAGTTGCCGGCGCATCTCGGCCTTGCGCTCAGGCGGAACGAAGCTGGCCTCGATGCCGTTGCGGGCCAGGGTGACGATATCCTCGCGGCTGAGCCCCAGCGCCTCCGTCACGGCCAGATAGTTCTCGTTCACATAGCCGTCGAAATAGGACGGATCGTCCGAGTTCATGGTCGCCTTCAGGCCGCGATCCAGCATGATCTTCAGAGGATGCTCCTTAAGGTCATCGACGACGCAGAGCTTGTAGTTGCTCAAGGGACAGACGGTCAGCGCCATGCCGGACTCCGCCAGCCGGTCCACCAGCGCATTGTCCTCCAGCGCACGATTGCCGTGGTCGATGCGGTCGACCTGCAGCAGGTCCAGGGCTTCGTGGACA
Organism: Fodinicurvata halophila; assembly: GCF_042651425.1. Classification (NCBI taxonomy): domain Bacteria; kingdom Pseudomonadati; phylum Pseudomonadota; class Alphaproteobacteria; order Rhodospirillales; family Rhodovibrionaceae; genus Fodinicurvata; species Fodinicurvata halophila. Next base: position 74,078 of record NZ_JBHSCW010000002.1, read on the forward strand.
TACTCGGGCGGCCCCTCCTCGCCGGCATGAGCCACGGCGACCCGGAAGCCCTGCTTGCGCGCTTCGGCGAAGACCTGCTGGAACTTCGCGGGCGGATTGCCCATCTCCCCGCTGTCCAGCCCCACGCCCAGGATCCTGTCCCTGTAGGGCAGGCTCTGACGCAGGGTTTCGAAGGCGGCCTCCTCGTCCAGGTGGCGCAGGAAGCACATGATCAGGTGCGAGGTGATCCCCAGGCGCTGTTCGGCCTCGTCCTGCGCACGGGTGATCCCGCGGATCACGGTCTCGAAGGGCACGCCACGATCGGTATGGGCCTGCGGGTCGAAGAAGATCTCGGCATGCACCACGTTCTGGGCGGCGGCCCTCTCCAGGTAGGCAAGGGTCAGCGCATGGAAATCGGCTTCGCTCCACAACACGCTCATGCCGGCATAGTACAGGTCCAGGAAGTCCTGCAGATTCTCGAAACGCGCCCCGCGCCGGAAGGCAGTCTCGATTCCGGCCACGTCGGCATAGGGCAACGCCACAGCGTTGCGCTGGGCCAGATCGAACATCATCCGGGGCTCCAGGCTGCCCTCGATGTGCAGGTGCAGCTCCACCTTCGGCATGCCCTCGATGAAATCGTCCAACACACTCATGCTTGCCCCCTTTCCCGTAAGAGGCGGAAGATAGAACAGGCCCCTCGCGCCCCTCAATGGGAAATCCCTCCCGCCTCCTGCGAAGAAACCCTCTTGCGCCGCCCTACGCCACGCGGCAAGACTGCGCCCTCAGAGGACGCAACCAGGAACGACAGGGAAGGATCCCGCGTGAGCGAAACGGACACCCCAGAGAAGAAACCGGTCACCGAGATCGTCGGGCGCTTTGCCACACGCAAGGAATTTGCGAAGGCCGTGGAAGAACTGCAGGAGGCCGGCTTCGAGCATGCCGACCTTTCGGTGCTGGATTCGCACCAATCCATAGACACGGCCCTGGAGAACGAGGAGACACCCTGGCATGAGCGGCTGTCCAGCCTGGTGGGCGAGGCCAAGTATGTCGGGCCGCTGACTGCCGCCGGCTTCATCGCCGTGGCCACGGGACCGCTCGGCGCGGCCATCGCCACGGCCGTGGGGGCGGGTGTCGCCGGCATGGCGGCAAAGGAATTCCTCGAACAGGTGGAAGCCACGCCGCGCACCGAGGAGTTCGCCCGGGCCCTGGAACAGGGCGCTGTGCTGCTCTGGGTCTACGCCGAGACGCCGGAGCGCCAGAAGACGGCGAAGGAAATCCTGACCGCCCACGGCGCCCAGGACGTGCATCGCCACGTGCGCAACTGACTTGCCCTCGAGAAACGACAGGGAAACGACAGGCAGATGACCGTCATTCTCACGGGCTGCGCCGGCTTCATCGGCAACGCGGTGGCGCTGGACCTTATGGACCGGGGGTACCAGGTCCTGGGTATCGACAACCTGAACGACTACTACGCGCCGCAGCTGAAGCAGGACCGGCTCGCCCGCCTGGATGGGCGCAGCGGCTTCACCTTTCTCCAGGCCGATATTTCCGACCGCGACGCCATCCTGGCCCTGCTGGACAGTCATCCGGGCACCCGCTGGCTCGTCCACCTGGCCGCTCAGGCCGGCGTGCGTTATTCGCTGCAGAACCCCTATGCCTATGCCCAGTCGAACCTGATGGGCCAGGTGGTCATGCAGGAACTGGCGCGCCACCTGCCGAAGCTGGAACACTTCGTCTACGCCAGCTCCTCCTCGGTCTACGGCCTGGACGCCGAGCTGCCCTTCTCGGAGGAGCAGGCTGCCGACCGTCCGGTCTCGCTCTATGCCGCCACCAAGCGCGCCGACGAGATGATGGCGCACAGCTATGCCCATCTCTATCGCATACCCTGCACGGGCCTGCGCTTCTTCACGGTCTATGGCCCTTGGGGCCGGCCCGACATGGCGCCCTGGCTGTTCACCGACGCCATCTTGCGCGGCCAGCCCATCAAGCTGTTCAACAACGGTCAGGCCCGGCGGGATTTCACCTACATCGACGACATCGTGGCCGGCGTGAGCGCCGCCATGACGCGCCCGCCGGCCGACGGCGGCGCCAAGGCGCCGCCCCATGCCCTCTACAACCTGGGCAACAACCGGCCCACCGAGCTGATGGACTTCATCGCCGAGATCGAGCGCATCACCGGCCGCAAGGCCACGCTGGATCCCCAGCCGGCCCAGCCCGGCGACATGGAGGCCACCTTCGCCGACATCGAGCGCGCCCGCCGCGACCTGGGCTTCGCCCCGCGTACCGACCTGTCCCGGGGCCTGGAGCACCACATTGCCTGGTTCCGGGACTATTACGGGCTTTAGGCATTTTTGTTCAGGATTTGTCCTTTGATTAAAGAACAGTCAGCCGTCTAAAGATAGCCTTCGCTCCGTTCCACAAGGCCCCATCGCAGTTAGGCCAACACACTGACGCTCGTACAAATCCCAAACAACTTACTGATTTTAAATATATAATATAAAAGCCTCGCTCAGAACCTACTCAGCCCTGTGAATACTTGCCATGCGTTCAAGGGAAATATACAGTGCAGTCTCGTCAGATTGTTGACAATACTACAATACATTGAACTGGATAGGGGTTAGCTATGGTTCCGTCTGGACTTCTAAGAGGCGCTGCCTTTGCCTTGGCAGCCATTTTTATGATGGCCACGTCAGCAGTGGCTCAAACTTCTACTTGGGATCAGATACAGGAACGCGAAACACTTCGGGTCGGTGTCACCCAGGCCCCACCCTGGTATTACAAGGAACCGGGAAGTGATGAGTGGACCGGCCTCGGTCCTTCCATGGGGCGCGCAATGGCTGAAGAACTGGATGTGGAATTTGAGCCTGTCGAGGTTACCTGGGGCTCAGCCGTATCGGCTCTGCAATCTGGCAAGATCGACCTGATGTTCGTTCTCGATGCGACGCCTGCGCGCGCAATGGCAGTCGATTTTCCTTCACGCCCCCTGCTTTATTATGCCCTCGCCGTACTGATCGAGGAGGACATGGAGGTCTCGACCTGGGAGGACTTGAACACTCCAGATACGAAGATCGCCGTTCCCCAGGGAACAACAATGGATCGCTATATAAGCGAGCGCCTTACCGAAGCTGAAATTCAACGCTTCCCCTCGAATGGAGAAGCTGTTGCGGCCTTCCAATCCCGGCGTGTGAACGCTGTCTCGTTGTTTCATCCACCGTTGATTTCCATGCGGAAGGAAACCGGGCGCGGCCAAATCGTGCTTCCTGAGCCGATACGCCAATCCGCATCTTCGGTTGGCGTCCGACGCGAAGAAGATAAGAGGTTTCGTGATTGGGTGAACATCGCGATCGCTTACTACTACGAGACCGGCCAAACGCAGGAGTGGTACGAAGAGTTTCTGGAATCCTTCGGCGTTGATCCGGAGACGGTTCCAGCTATTCGTCGCGAAGACTGGTAATAGGCCAACACCTGGGTGATCCACGTCACCCAGGTGTTCTCCTTCGCATCAGCGCATCTTGAGAATTCTGAAGGACCCCCATTGATTTACGAGTGGGATTTCGGCGTCATCCTCCAGGATTTCGACCTGTTGATGCTGGGCTTGGTGAATACACTCAAGATCACGGGCCTGGCATTGATCTTTGGGGTGCCCCTAGGGCTTTTTCTGGCGTTATTGCGACTGTCCAGCACAGCGCTCCTGCGTTGGCCTGCCAGCTTCATCATCGAGTTCCTGCGCACGACACCACCCATCGCACAGCTGTTCTGGTTCTATTTCGCCCTGCCCATGATGGTCGGCGTTGAGATAAATCCATTCAGTGCTTCCGTGCTGACTTTCTCGTTACAGTCCTCAGCATTCTTTGCAGAAGTCTTCCGTGGGGGGATCGTTTCTATCAGCTCGGGCCAATGGGAAGCCGCCAAAGCGATTGGCATGAGTCGCAACCAGTCTCTGCGAAGGATCATCCTGCCTCAGGCTGTTAAGAGAATGATTCCTGCTTTTCTGGAACGCGCAATTGAATTGATGAAAACCACAACGCTGGTCGGCACCATTTCATATGCAGACTTGCTATATCAGGCCAATAATATTGCTCAAGAGAGCTATCGACCGCTTGAGGTATTCACAATCGCGGCAGCTATTTACTTTGTTATCATCTTCATCTGTTCATTGGCAGTACGCAGGCTAGAACGTCGTTTAGGACGTTCTGGTGAAACGACGGTGCATTGAGGCATAAACATGGAATATGCTTGGGATTTCTCCGCCGTATTCACACACCGAGGCCTCCTTCTCCTGGGACTTCAGAATACGCTCAAACTGGCTGCCGTTTGCCTTACGCTGGGACTATTCTTCGGTCTCTTCATAGGAATGGCACGGTATTCGAGGCTCAAGATCTTGAATTGGCCCGCAACGGCGTTCGTCGAGGTGTTTCGCAACACGCCGGTGCTGGTGCAGATCATGTGGTTCTATTTTGCCCTGCCTATTCTGTTACCCTTTGACATCGGTGCATTTACCGCCGCCTCACTTGGCTTAACGCTGAACACCGTCGCTTTCTCCTCGGAAATTTACCGCGCGGGGATTCAGTCAATCTCCCGCGGACAGTGGGAAGCCGCGAAGGCATTGGGGATGAGCTACGGTGCACAGATGCGCCGGATTATCCTTCCCCAGGCTGTACGTCGAATGCTTCCGGCCTTCATGAATCGAGCCGTTGAACTCGTAAAGATGACGTCCCTAGCATCCGTGATCGCTTACGGTGAACTCATGCATCAAGCCAAGACTATTTCAACAATCGAATTCAATCCGATCGAGATGTACACGGCGGTCGCACTGATCTTCTTTGTGCTTATCGCACCACCTGCACTGCTGGTACAGCAGTATGAAAAGCGCCTCAGGAAGAGCGAGTAGGAAAATGTCAGATGAAGTCCTTCGTTTGGAGCAGCTGTGTAAATCCTTCGGAAACCTGGAAGTACTTAAGAACATCGACCTGGAGGTCCGAAGAGGGGAAACGATCGTGCTGCTTGGCGCCTCAGGGTCAGGTAAATCGACTTTATTACGCTGCGTAAACTTTCTGGAAATACCAACTTCAGGCCGTATCATATTGCAAGGTGAAGTTGTTGGCCGCCAATCGAAGGGCAGGACCGTTTATTCAGAGCAAGACCTGACCCAAATCCGAAAACGGGTCGGTATGGTGTTTCAGCATTTCAACCTCTTTCCGCACATGACTGTTGCGCAGAACGTGATGGAAGGCCCCCGCACTGTACTAGGACTAAGTCGTACCGAATGTCGGCAACGGGCGACTAAGCATCTCGACAAGGTCGGATTGGGATGGAAGGCGGATGCCTACCCAGCACATCTCTCGGGCGGACAACAACAGCGGGTTGCGATCGCGCGAGCTCTCGCGATGGAACCCGAAGTCATGCTTTTCGATGAGGTTACTTCAGCGTTGGACCCAGAGCTTGTCGGGGAAGTTCTCGAGACGATGAAGGAACTCGCCGATGAAGGCATGACAATGATGATTGTCACACACGAACTGGGCTTTGCCTACACTGTAGCGGATCGGGTTCTTTTTCTGTCCGAGGGACGGATTCTTGAGGAAGGAACGCCTACCGACGTTCTGACCAATCCCCAAGAGACTGCGACACAAAGTTTTCTCCGCAGCCACAGCAGATTCCGCATTCCTGAATCGACGCTTTAATAGAGGTTGATCTTAATAATGGATTCCCCTGAACGACATAGCCATTCCACCCATGCCTCAGAGGAGGATATTCGCAATCGCGATATCTTTATTTACATCAATGGTGAACTTGTTCCGCGAGAAGAAGCTAAGGTCTCCGTTTATGATTCGGGTTTCATGCTGGGAGACGGCATGTGGGAAGGCATGCGACTCTATAATGGTCGATGGGCCTTCTTCGACGAGCACATGGATAGGCTCTTTGAGAGCTGCAAGGCAGTTGACCTCAATATCGGCATGACCCGAAACGATATTCGGGAGGCCCTGGACCATACGGCCAAGGCCAATGGAATGCACACCGACGTGCATTGCCGTCTCATGATAACCAGGGGGGTGAAGGTTCGACCTTTTCAGCATCCGTCGCTATCCCAAAGTGGGCCGACGGTCGTCATGATCCTGGAACACTCCAAGCCTGTAGACAGTTTGCAAAAGCGTGGTATCCGGCTTGCTACGGTCCCCCAGGTCCGTGGACTGCCTATGTCACAGGATGCGAAATATAACAGTCATTCCAAGCTCAATTGCGTGATTGGATGCTTGCAAGCTGAGCAGGCGGGGGCAGACGAAGGCCTTATGCTTGACCCTCATGGTTTTGTTAACACCACCAATGCCTGCAACTTCTTTATCGTCCGTAAAGGGGAGGTCTGGACCTCCACAGGCGACTACTGCATGAACGGGGTTACTAGGCAAAACATCATAAACTTATGCCGGGATAATGGAATTCCTGTTTACGAAAAGAACTTCTCGCTGGTCGAGGCATACGGTGCCGACGAAGCTTTCTTGACAGGGACCTTTGGAGCTCAGACGCCAGTTTCCGAAATAGACGGGAAACCAATTGGTGAGAATGGTGGCCGTGGTCCAGTGCTGGAGAAGCTGCAAAAGCTTTACGCAGATCTCGTAGCGCGTAACACACGTTGAACCTCTGGTAGCTTCATGAAACTGGAACCTTTAACTGATGATACGCGACGCGGACAGATTGTCCGTCGATTGCGCGAGTTGATCGTTAGTGGACAAGTATCAGCTGGCGAACGCCTGACTGAGTCGGAACTTTCACTTCAGCTTGGGGCAAGCCGTGGGCCGTTACGTGAAGCAATACGTGAACTCGTAAGCAGCGGATTGCTCGTTAGTATTCCCTATAAGGGTTTGTTCGTGCGAAGTGTGAGCAGGAAGGATCTCGAGGAACTCTATTCACTGCGTACCGCCCTTGAACAGCTTGCCTTCCGACATTGCTGGGAGCGTCGAACTCCCGCTGCGCTCGAAGATCTGCGCTGGCGTAATGAGAATCTTGTAGCGGCAGTGGATGCAGGAACAGAACCACATAAAGCAATTGAATTGGAATTGATCCTGCACAGTTGGTGCTATGAGTTAAGTGAACACGATTTACTGAATCAAGCATGGCAAAGAATTCTACCGAACTTACAGTTCTATTTCATGCTGCATCAACGAGCTCACCAGAGACCAGGGCCTTTTCGCGATGCTCATGAGGCTTATGTGGAATATGCATGTGGCGATAATCTAGACCTCATGCTTGAGCATCTTCAGTATCACATGCGCCAAGGATTAGAGCGGACACTGAGCTTTATCGATTCCATTGAAGAATATGAGCACATAACGTAAAATTATACTTGATAGATTACTTAACTACTACCAACTTTATTTAATTCAATTTTAAATAATGGCAAAACCTTTACCCGGAATTTTCAAGCTGATTTGAGCGAATACGAAACTGTGATGGTCGAACGCCCGTCATTCTTTTGAAGGTGTTCGAGAACGCGAACGGATTCTCATAGCCCACTTCGTGGGCAATCAGGTCTACGCTGTCGTTGGTGGTTACAAGCCTGTGCGCTGCATGCTGGATACGAAGGTGAGTTACCTGCTGCATGGGCGTTCTGCCAAAGGCCTTGCGGCAACTCCGTCTCAGGTGCTCTGCGCTGATACCGGCAATCTCCGCAAGATCTTCAAGCCGCCATGGCTCGTCCAATGCGTCCAGAACCGCATTGAAGACCGCTACGATACGCTCATCCCGCCTCCAGGGATCAGCCAATCGAGCAATGTATCTCTCCATGAGATCAACCCACAGACTACAACTGCCCATGTCCTGGGTGCCATAGGTCACCTCATTGTAAAGGCCCAGAATGGCATGCCGCAAAGGCCTTGCATCAAATGGCGCAAGCACCGGAGCCATAGCGTCTGCGACCGACCTCAGTGACGAGGACATGTACCGGACCCAACAATACTGCCAGCGTGTTGAGGGAATGGCATGAAAGGCATGCAGCGCATGGGCCGGCGCAAAGGATGTCATGCCGGCTCGTACCATACGCCACCGTCCATCCAGCAGCATACGTCCCTGTCCCCCTACGGTCCCATGTACATAGGCCCCTGAAAGATCTGTCCTCACGATTCTATAGGGGATCGCCGCATCTCCAACGCCGACATGGGAGATGTGTTTCTGAGCAAGTGCCTGGCAGTCGCTCGCTTGCACAATCCATTGCCGCGTATCCTCACCAACAATGTGTGTTTCGAGTAGGTTCCCGTGTTGCGTGGACATGGCAACGGCCCCATTCCTTTCGTACCCTAATGACCATGAAAGACGATCTGGCTTCCAATTATCAACGGTAAATAGTGCTTATCGCCGATTATGGAACAGATGCGACAGAAGAACACTATGCAGACAGGCTTGCCTCCAGGGATGTAATCCTGAAATGCAGTGGATTAAGGAATGTGGAATTCAGTACTTAATCAGGAATGGGACCTCTTGCCGCGAAGCATTTCAGCCATGGTGGCCAGCTCAGTGACCCGATGAATCGCGCTTCGCAGGCACAGGATCTCACCTGAACCAAAGCGTTGGATTCCGCCCGGCAGAAGGACAAGAAACGAGAGGAAACCAATACAATGGCCCCATTTGACCGCCAATCCTTCATGAAGCGGCTCCATGAAATGGCATCCGAGCGGATTCCTATCATAGGTGGCGGCGCAGGAACTGGCCTGTCGGCAAAATGCGAAGAAGCCGGGGGTATAGACATCGTTATCGTCTATAATTCCGGCCGTTATCGCATGGCCGGACGCGCGTCTTCCGCTGGTCTGCTGGCATACGGAAACGCCAACGCCATTGTAAAGGAAATGGCAGCAGAAATACTGCCTGTCATAAAGCAAACGCCTGTCCTTGCAGGGGTCAATGCCACAGACCCTTTCGTCAACCTGCCCAACCTTCTCTCCGAGCTGAAACAACTTGGTTATGCCGGGGTGCAGAATTTCCCGACAATCGGAATCATCGACGGCGACTTCAGATTGAGCCTGGAAGAAACCGGCATCTCCTATGATCAGGAAGTCGGCATGATCGAGATTGCCAATGGCATGGATCTGCTGACCACGCCTTACGTTTTCTCTTCCGAAGAGGCGGTCGCCATGGCGCGCGCCGGGGCGGATATCATAGTCGCCCATATGGGCGTCACGGTCGGGGGCTCGATCGGGGCAAAATCGGGAAAGACGCTCGATCAGTCGATTGAGCTGATCAGCTCATGGGCAGAGGCCGCACGCAGCGTGCGGGACGATATACTCGTGCTCTGCCACGGCGGTCCTATAGCGACGCCCTCAGACGCAGAATACATCCTTTCGCATTGCCCGGCATGCAACGGCTTCTATGGCGCAAGCAGTATGGAGCGGCTTCCGGTGGAGCGAGCCATCACCCAAGAGATAGAAACCTTCAAGCGCATATCTCTCGCAACACCCTGAATTCAGGATTGAGAGTATCGGCCATGACAACGGCATACGTAATCGGAACAGCAGACACAAAGGGAGCCGAACTCTCTTTCGTTGCCGACGTGCTGCAACGTCATGGAATAACTGTCCATTCAGTTGACATCTCCACCGGCAGCACAGACCAGGGCAAGGACACGACGGCAGCGGAGGTTGCGGCGTGTCACCCCTCTGGAGCAAACGCGGTCATTGGCCTCGAGGATCGGGGCACTGCTGTAACGGCAATGGCCGAAGCCCTCTCAATTTGGCTTTCCGGACGATCCGATGTTGATGCCGTGATCGGCCTGGGCGGATCAGGCGGCTCGGCGATGATCGCCCCCGCAATGCAACAGCTGCCTATCGGGATCCCGAAGCTCCTGGTTTCCACTGTTGCCTCAGGGAATGTCTCCGCCTACGTCGGCACCTCAGATATCACGATGGTCTATCCTGTCGTTGATATCTCCGGGTTGAACAGCATTTCACGCCGTGTCCTGGCCAACGCCGCCGGGGCACTTGCCGGCATGCTGGCGGCCCAGGCAGATGGCGATAGCCCCGATGACCACAGAGGGACCATCGCCCTGACAATGTTCGGCGTAACGACGCCTTGTGTCCAAGCGGTCTCTTATGCGCTGCAATCGGATTACGAATGCCTGGTCTTTCATGCAACAGGCGTTGGCGGCCGCTCCATGGAGAAGCTTGTGGACTCCGGTGCCATCGAGGCCGTCGTGGATATCTCCACCACGGAGATACTCGATCATATCGTCGGCGGGACTTGTGACGCAGGATCAGAGCGCCTGAGTGCGATTCTACGCTGCGGCACCCCCTGGATCGGCAGTGTCGGCGCGCTCGATATGGTGAACTTTCGCGAACCCGCAAGCGTTCCGTCAAAATTCGCGGGACGGTTATTCCATCAACACAACCCGAGTGTAACGCTGATGCGCGCGAGCGCGGAAGAGATGGCAGCGGCTGGCCGCTGGCTTGCAGAGAAGATCAATCTCTCCCCTGGTCCCGTACGACTGGTCATCCCTGAAGGTGGCGTTTCAATGCTCGACGCACCGGGGCAACCGTTCCATGCGCCCGATGCAAACGAGGCAATGATCAATGCCATAGAGGAAAGCTTTCAGGAGAAGGCCGACCACAAGCTTGTGAAGGCCCCATTGCATATCAATGACCCCTCGTTTGCATCCTTGCTCGTAGAAGAAGTGCGAAGCGTGTTGAAGACATAAGCAGACTCGTCAAACAGCTATTCGCGGAAGCCACACATGGATCTGTCGATATTCACGGTACTGACCCTGAACGGCCTAACTCAAGCCGGTTTGCTGTTCATAACAGCCAGTGGGCTGACCCTGGCCTTTGGACTGATGCGCGTTGTCAATCTCGCACATGGCGCGTTCTACATGCTTGGCGGGTATACCGGGGTCGCGGCATACCAGATGAGTGGCTCATTGATCGTCGGCGTGATGGCCGGCGGCGTTATCGCTCTCCTGCTCGGAGTGTTCACCGAACGAGTGCTCCTTGTACGGATCCGCGGCATGGAGCTGTCCGAGGCGATGATGACGATCGCCATAGGCATGATCATTGCCGACACCATGCTTGCCATCTATGGGGGGCATCCAAAATCCCTGGAGGCGCCGCCCGAATTGCGTGGGGCGGTAAATCTGGACTTCGCAATGTATCCCAGGTTCCGGCTGCTGATACTCGGAGCCGCTGTGGTACTGGGCATCGTGATGTGGCTTATCCTCGGTCGTACACGCATTGGCGCAGCCATCCGCGCCGGTGTCGACGACCGGGAAACAGCCGAAAGCCAAGGCATCAACATCGGGCTTCTGTTTACCGCCGTTTTCGCCTTCGCCAGCTTTCTTGCCGGACTCGCAGGGGTGGTCGGTGCATCCTACCTGTCGCTCTCGCATGACACGGATGTCAGAATCCTCATGCTGTCTCTCGTCGTCATTATAATAGGCGGGCTTGGCTCCATTACCGGGGCAGCGGTCGGGGCGGTCATCACCGGACTGATCACGAGCTATGCCAGCGCCTTCATTCCACAGTTCTCCCTCTTTGCCCTGTTTCTGCCGATGGCACTGATTCTTGCCTTTCGGCCCCAAGGGCTTTTTGGACGGGAGGTGTAGCGAATGACCTCTTCCAGAACTGCCCTTCTCGTTGGCGCCATAGCTCTGTTGCTCTGGCCATTGCTGGCCACAGATTACATGATGGTGCTGACGAATAGATTCATGATCTATTGTCTCATTGTCCTGTCCTTCAGTCTTCTGGCTGGGCAACTGGGCCTGGTTTCACTTGTCCAGACGACGTTCTCGGGACTTGCCGGGTACTCCATAGCGATTCTTGGAGTGCGCTATGGAATTGAATTTCCCTGGGCGCCCTTGATTGCCCTGGGTGTCGTCCTCGTCACATCGATCGCTTTCGGCCTGATAACCCTCAGGGCTTATCGGATTGCCTTCATAATGTTGACGCTCGCCCTCGGACAGATGGTGTGGGCGTTGTCATTCCAATGGAGCAGCATGACACAGGGGATGGACGGGATAAGCAACATTCCGGTTCCAACCCTCGCGGGCCTGGATCTCTCTCAAACGCGTGAGTTCTATGCAGGCGCAACCATACTCGTGATTCTCGCGTTCTACGCCGCATGGAGGCTGGTCAACTCCCGCTACGGCCTGCTCCTGCGAGGTATCCAGGAGAACCAGGCCAGAATGAAGGCATTTGGACACCCCGTTCTCAGGGCGCGCCTGCTCACGTTCGTGCTCTGTGCGCTGCTTTCGGGTCTCGGCGGCATTCTTCTGGCGTATCAGGTTGGCGTCATATCACCAACTTCTCTCGATATCGGACGTGCAATCTGGGTTCTCATCGCAGCCGTGGTCGGGGGATACCGCTATCTGAGCGGTGTTCCCCTGGGCGTCCTGCTGATGGTTACGCTGGAAGCCGTTCTCAACCAGTTCACGGATCGCCATCTGATCGTGTTCGGCACGATCCTGATCCTGGTGATCCTGCTCATGCCCAACGGTCTCGCCCCCTGGGTCGAAGCCGCTTGGGTGAAAATCCGTCCAAGACTCGATTGGACGGGAAAATCTCCTGGAAATCCACTTAGAGGAGGAGAGAAATGAAAACGCTCGGAAGCTGTCTATTAGCGACCGGTGTAATGGCGGCTACCGGTCTCAGTGCCGCAACCGCCAATGCCCAGGAAGAACTTCGCATCGGTGTGATCGGAAACATGACCGGTGTGTTTGCCGCTTTCGGCGAGACAATGGTCGAAGGTGTCGAGATGGCTGTCGCCGAAGCCGATGGCACAGCTGGAGACTACGACATCGAACTCACCGTTGTTGATGACGAAGGTGATCCCGAGACCGCCATCACGCGACTGGAACGCCTGCGTACCGAGGATGAGGTGGATGTCATCATTGGCCCCGTTTCCGGCAACATCGGCGTCGCAGCGAATGATTGGGCCGGAGAGAATGGGATGCCGATGGTGGTCGCCTATTCCGCGCCAGAGGACATCACCATGCGTGACCGCAATCACAATGTGGTCCGCGCCGGCTGGACGGGAGCACAGCCCATGTTTGCCCTCGGCGAATATGCGGCCGAACAAGGCTGGAAAGACATCGTGATGGTGGGACAGGATTACTCCTTTCCGCACAATCAGATCGGTGGATTCCTGGAGACCTTCTGCCGTTCGGGAGGTGAAAGCGTAGAGAGAATATGGCACCCCGTGGGCAGTGATGACTTTTCGTCAATCCTCGCCACTCTGCCGGATGCTGATGCCGTCATGTACAACGGCGCAGGCACAGACGGGGTTTCCTTCTTCAGTCAGTACATCGAGTTCGGTCACGGGGACACGCCGCTTATGGGTGGCTCGAACTTCTACGCTCCGGGCATGCTGCCCGCCATGGGCGAAGAGACCGTGGGCGGCATATCCGCCCTGCAGTACTCCGAGGAGCTCGATACGCCTGAACATCGTGAATTCAGGAAAACCTATGAAGAGATGTTCGATCGCGTCCCCATGGCCACCTCGGAACATGGCTATGTCTCCGCAAAAATGGTCATCGACGCGGTTGAAGCCATCGACAGCAAGGAGCGCGAACCCCTGATCGATGAGCTTCGGGCGACAGAAATGCCGGATGCACCAAGAGGTCCGTTCCATTTGGACGAATACGGCAACCCGGTACAGAACATCTACATCAATGAAGTGCAGAAAGTAGATGGCAACCTCCGCAATGTGCCGGTCGCAACCTACGAAAACGTGAGCCAGTTCGGACCTTACGAGCCTGAAGAATATCTTGATACCGAACCGGATTCTCGTGACTTCCCGCCGGGCGACTGCTCGGACGAGTACTACGGCTGATCCAGACCGGATATCGGAGTAGAGGCCATGGCGCTACGCCCAGAAGAGCAATACACCGAAGGTGGGCATCTCGAGGTCAGCGGACTGAAGAAAGCCTTCAAATCCGCGCGTGTCCTGGAGAACGTCAACTTCGAGGTGAAACCGGGCGAGCGCCATGGCATGATTGGTGTGAATGGGGCCGGGAAAAGCACTCTTTTCAATCTTATCGCCGGCGACCTCAAACCCGATGAAGGATCTGTTCACCTGGACGGAGAGGAACTTACCCACCTCTCTGTCCAGGACCGGGTTTTGCGGGGACTGGGGCGTACATATCAGGTTTCCAGCCTGGCAAAACCGCTCACGGTTGGTGCAAATCTTGTACTCAGCCTGGGCGATGGACGACTGCCCTCCATGCTTCAGCCCTGGCACAGGGCTTTGGACAACCAAGCGCTGATGGAGAGTGCAAAGCAATTTGAACTCGATGAATGGCTCGACGAAACGGTGGACAATCTCTCGCACGGAATGCAGCGCCAATTGGAGCTGGCTATGGTGCTCCATCGCAAACCGCGCCTGCTTCTTCTGGATGAGCCCGCGGCAGGCCTTTCCCCTCGAGAGCGTGATCGTCTGTCTGCGACCATTCGCGAACTTCCCTCGGAAATCAGCCTTCTGATCATAGAACACGACGTCGATATGGTCCTTGATCTATGCGACCGAATCACTGTGCTGCATCAGGGATGCATACTGACGTCCGGACCTCCCTCCGTGGTCGCGAGTGATCCACAGGTGCGAGATGCCTACCTGGGGTATGCCGATGCATAATGACAATACGATCCTGCGAATTGAAGCGCTCAACGCCTATTACGGCCAAGCTCACGTGGTTCAGGACGTATCCATGGAGTTGGGAGCGGAGTGTGTTGCGCTCCTGGGGCGCAATGGCGCCGGCAAGACAACGCTCGCCCGTTCCCTGCTGGGGCTTCGCCCACCGCAGATGACTGGCCAGGTTGAACTTGAAGGCACCTCCCTGGCAGGGCTCAAACCCTATACGATCTCCCAACTGGGTGTTGGGTATGTTCCTCAAGGCCGTCGCCTCTTTCCCTCTCTTACAGTCATGGAACACCTGCAGGTCGTTGAGCGACATTCCACGACTGGAAGCAATTGGACGATTGACCAGATTTTCGATTTCTTTCCGTCCCTCGCTGAACGCCGCAAGGCATTGGGCCAACATCTTTCAGGGGGAGAGTTGTCCATGCTGGCCATTGCGCGTGCACTCATGACCAATCCACGGTGTCTGATTCTGGACGAGCCAACCGAGGGTCTTGCGCCAACAATCGTTGAGCGCGTTTGCAATGGCCTGACCAATCTTGTGAAGCAAGGAATACCGGTGCTGTTGATCGAGCAGAACTTGAAAGCAACGGAGCTTGCTGCGAACCGTGTCTATGTCATGAATGTAGGGCGGATCGTCTATGAGGCTCCTACCGAAGATTTCCTGAAGGACCCGCAGACTAGAGACCAGTATCTTGGATTGAGCGGAATCCAAGCCTGAATGGCACTTTCCATCAGAACCTGACCGGACAGACCATCAGTCAGAAAGGCGTAAGGGGCCGATCATCGCGGCAGAGACGGGCGCTACGGGCGGCTGTTTCGCTCACCCCACTCCCGGCTGAAGGTCACGGTTTTCCGGAATCCTTCCAGAAGGTAACTGCAGGGAGCCCGGGGTGGGATGGTCGTCTTGCCGCCCTGTTCGTGGACGGGATGACCAATGGCTTCGGCTGCCAGCTGCAGGGTGCCCAGCGCCGTCAGCTCCGTGCTGGCCGCCTGGACGATATCGCGCTCCAGCAGGTCGGCCAGGAACTGACGGAAATAGGGGTTCTTGGCCATGCCCCCGTCGATCGAGAGCGCCCCGCTGACCGGCCGGCGCAGCTGCATGGCCTCCAGGACCTCCGCCGCCCGGCAGGCCACCCCCTCCAGCACGGCCCGCGCCATATCCAGGCCCGTGGTTTCCAGCGACAGGCCCGCCCATAGACCGCGCGCCCCGCGGTCCCAATGGGGACAGGCCAGGCCGGCCAGGGCCGGCACGAAGACGAGACCGCTTTCCATGACCGGCGGTCCCCGGAAGTCGTTGAGCTGTTCCAGCTCATCGAAGAGGCCCAGGCCGCGTGCCCAGTTCACGGCCGCACTGGCACTGTAGATACCCCCATCCAGAGCATAGACCGGAGCCTCGCCCGCCTTCTGCCAGGCCACGGTCGGCAGCAGGCCCTCCTCCGGCGCGCGAAAGAGCTCCGTGCCGGTGACCATCAGGGCGAAGGCGCCGGTGCCGAAGGTTACCTTCGCATGCCCGGGGGCGCGACACCCATGACCGTAGAGGGCGGCCTGCTGGTCGACGATGCTGGCCGTTACGGGCACCTCACCGTGCGAGGTTTCCATGACGCCGAAATCCCCCGTCGTCGGAACGATCTCCGGCAGGCAGTCCATGGGCACGCCGAAGAGGCGGCAGAGCTCCGAATCCCAGCAGCCTTGCGCCAGGTTCATCAGGGAGGTGCGCGAGGCCGTGCTGATGTCGGTGACGAAGCGTCCTGTCAGGCGATCGAGAAAGAAGGCATCGGTGGTTCCCAGACGCAGGCGCCCCAGGCGTAGGAGTTCGCGGGCGCGCGGTACAGTCTCCAGGATCCAGGCCAGCTTGGAGGCCGAGAAATAGGAATCCAGCGGCAGGCCCGCGCGCTCCAGGACGGCCTCGGCCGCCCCCTCGGCCTGGAGGCGCTCGACCTGCGGCTGGGTGCGGTTGTCCTGCCAGACGATAACCGGCGAGATGGCCTGCTTGCTTTCGGCGTCCCAGGCAAGGCAGCTTTCCCCCTGGTTGTCGATGCCGATGGCTGAGCAGGCACCGGCCGACTCTACGCAGGACCTGAGCGCAGAGATCAGTTCCTCGGGGTCATGCTCGACCCAACCCGGGGCCGGATAGAACTGGCGATGCTCCCGGGTTGCCACGACCTTCGAGTCACCCGCGTCATCCAGGACGAGGGCGCGAGTGCTCGTGGTTCCCTGATCAAGCGCAACGACCGTCACCGTCCGTCCTCCTCCTCGAAAGAAACCTCCACCGGATGCCCCGGTACGGCATGCCGCAACACATCCAGGGGCAGCAGGATACGCCGTTCCGGCAGGGCGGACAGGCGCCGCCCCCACAACAGGCGCCCGGCCGAGCGCAGCACCAGTCTGCCCCGCACCGGACGCATCACCCGCAGCTGGATGCGCTCCAGGGCCGCCGTTTCCAGCGGCAGGGTCACCCGCTGCGGCACGACATAGCGGACAGCTTCGCCGGGCTGCAGTACGACCGTATCCTCGCTGGGCCTGGAGCGCGCCAGGCTCTCGGCCAGGCGGCCGGCCACCCGCACCCCTTCCTGCCAGCTCCAGCCGGCGGTTTCCACCGGGCGCAGCAGGTTGCCGGCCACGTAGCAATCGGGATCGGAGCTGCGCCCGTCCTGGTCCACCCGCGGTCCGCCGGTGCCGGCGTCCAGTTCAAGATGTCCCATGCGGGCCAGCGTGGCCTCGGGCGTGAAGCGCCCGGTCACGAGAACGCCGTCGCACGCCAGGTCCCGCTGATGACCCTGGTCGTCGCGCAGCACCACGCCCTCGACCCGCTCCCGCCCGAGAATCCGCTCCAGATCGCTGCCCAGATGGACCGGCACCCCCAGCAGGCGCGGCAGGCCCAGCGCAAACGCCCGCGCGGTGATCCGCGGATTGGCCTCGATCATGGCCTGGGGCCGGATCCCGGCATGGCGACAGGTCAGCAGGGCGGAGAACGAGACCAGTTCACTGCCCAGGATCACCGGTCGCTCGAAGGGTCTCACGCCCTCCAGGTAAACCATGGACTGCAGGGCTCCCGTGGGAATGACACCGAGCGGACGCTGCCCGCCGATCAGCCGCGCCGCGCGGCTGGTCTCCCGCACGCCGGTGCAGAGCAGGACCCGTTTCGCTGCGAGCTCCGCCGGTCCGTCCGGTGTCGTCAGCGAAAGCCGCGCGCCGGGCTGCAGGCCGGTCACGGTGACACCGCTGTGGATTTCGGCTCCGGCCGCCTGGGCACGTGCCACAAGGCGCTCGGCATAGTCAGGGCCGCGCAGGACGCGATGAAACTCCCGCATGCCAAAGGGGTAATGGCCGCAGTGCCGGGGAATGCCGCCGGCGGCCGGCTCCCTGTCCAGCACCAGCACGCGCCCGATGCCACGGTCCTTCAGTTCCGCGGCGGCGGCCAAACCTGCGGGGCCGCCGCCGACAATGGCCACGTCACAACTCTGGGGCAGACCCCGCGCCTCACTCATCGGGATTTCCCGGCTCGTCTACAACGGAGGCGAGCGGAACATCGAAGGCGCCCTCGGTCATGCGCGCAAGGGTTCCCATGCAGTAGAACCCTTGGCAGCGTCCCATGGTGACCCGGGTGCGCCGCTTGAGGCCCGCCAGGCTGTGAGGGGGCAAGGGGCCGCTCAGCACCTGTTCGATCTCACGGCGCGTGACCAGTTCGCAGTGACAGACGATGCCGCCATTGGCCGCTTCCTGCCAGTTCCGCGGATCATACTCCGAAAGCCCGCCGCAGGCCGGCGCCTGGAGCGGCCTCTCCAGCGCCGCGAAGCGATGGCCGAAACCGCGATGCCGTTCGAATACATGGCGGGCAACCCCGAGAGCCGAACTGAGCCCCGTCGAGCGGATACCGCCCACCGAGATATAGTTCCGTTCGGGACGTTCGTGGATCCGATAGTCCTTCTGCTCGCTGGCCGGCCGCAGCCCTGCATAGGCAGCCGTCACCGGCACCTCCGCCAGGGCCGGCAGGATCTCGGCCCCCTTGCGATGCAGCTGGACCAAGGTGTCGCGGTCGGTTGAACTGTCCGTGCGGCTTTCCTGGTCCTCGGCAGTCGGCCCGACCAGGACATTGCCATAGATGGTCCGGCAAACGACGATTCCCTTGGTCTTCTCCGTGGGAACCGGCAGGACGATGGAAGACACCAGCCGCGCCGCTGCCTTGTCGAAGACCAGGAACTGTCCCTTGCGCGGCCGTATGGAATAGAAGGTCTCGCCCAACAGCCGCTGGTCCAGAATATCCCCGTACAATCCGGCACAGTTGATGACGCTGGACGCCCGCAACGAACCCTGCGTCGTCTCCAGCACCCATTCGGCACCGTCGAACATGCCGTCCGTCACCTCGCAGCCGCGCCACACTGCTGCCCCGTTCGTCAGGGCCTGGAGCAGATAGGCATGGGGTGTGCTCCACGGATCGATCAGCGCCTCGCGCGGCACACGGAAACCGCCCTTGACCCGGGACGCAAGGTTGGGCTCCTCGGCCAGGATTGCAGCGGCCGTGAGCGGCTGCACATCCTCGATGCCATTGGCGTGGGCCTGCTCCATCAGGCTCTCCAGCTTGTCCTGTTCCTCGGGCGTCCAGGCTGCAACGATCGCGCCGCTCTGCAGCAGGGGCAGCTTGAGAGCATCACGGATTTCGAGAAACTCCGCATGGCCTTCCGCAATGCAGCGCTGTTCCAGGGAGCCGGGCGGAGCGTCGAAGCCCGTGTGCAGAATGGCACTGTTGCCCTTGCTGGCCCCGGCCAGGACATCCACGGCCTTCTCGAGCAGGACGACGCGCGCGCCTTCCAGGGTGAAGCGGCGTGCCATGGCGCAGCCCACGACACCACCGCCGACAACGGCAATGTCGAATGTTTCCGAAGGTGGGGAGTGCGATTGCGCCACGGCGCCTACGAGCCTTTCGACAGGGCACGCCCGCCGTCGATCGGGCGCGAGATTAAAGGTGATTTTTTGGTTGTGCGCACCAGCACCACTTCGTACCGTAGCTATTGTTGCCCTTTCGGTCAACTTTGATAATTCTACGCCTTTGAAAAATATAAAATAAAATCAATAAGATGAACAGGGATATGTTGATTCGGTCATTTACATGCGAACAGAACGCCGATCACGGCGAGTGAAGGCACGGACTGTGCGATGAAGGCCTCACCTCCGCGCGAAGACAGGATACGCGGTCCGCGGCTGCGTCAGTCCAGGATCGCCGAACTGGTCCGCGACCAGGGCCGGGTCAGTGTCGAGAGTCTGGCGGCGCGCTTCGGCGCCTCCCATGAAACCATCCGTCGCGACCTGAGCGCGCTGGCCGAGAACGGTATCCTGCAGAAAGTTCACGGCGGTGCGAAGCTTCCACGCCTGCGCGAGGAGGATCCCTTTCACCAGCGCATGGATCACCAGAGTGCCGCGAAACGTATCGTGGCCGGGAAGCTGGCCCAGCGAATATCGCCGGGCGAAACCCTGTTCCTCAACACGGGCACGACCACGGTGATCGCCGCCGAGGTCCTGTCCGAGATCGACCGGCTGACCGTACTCACCAATTCCTACCGCGTTGCCCGAACCTTCACGCAAAAGGCACGACAGGCCGAGGTCTTCCTGGTTGGCGGGCGTTTCGATGGCGACAACGGTGAAACCCTGGGCCCCATGGCGATCGCGGACATTCAGAGATTTCACGCCGATCACGCGATCCTGACCGTGGCCGCCGTCGATGCGAAGCAGGGTGCGATGGATGCCAATTTCGAGGAGGCGCAGGTCGCACGCAGCATGATCGAACAGGCGGACAATCTGATCATTCTTGCGGATTCCTCGAAGTTCGACCGGCGCGCCGCCTTCGCCGTCTGTCCGCTGGAGCGCATCAACTGCCTGCTCTCCGACAGCCCACCGGAGGGCGCTCTTCTAGACAGGCTGGAGAGATTAAGTGTGGCATTCTAATGGTAAGCTCTGCTATCAGGCTCTACTCTTTCGGGCAGTCGAACACCGTTCCGGTCTTCGGAACAGGGGGCAATGAACAAGGAGAACGCTGCAGCCATGCCGCGGCCAATACGGATCTACGTCAAGACGGTCGACTGGGTATCGCACAAGGTCGGGCTCATTGCGATGTACCTGATCTTCATGATGATCTTCGTCCTGCTCGCGGATACGATTTCGCGCAACATCATCCAGATGAACATCCACTGGGCCATCGAGATGGCCCAGTTCACGCTGGCGGCCTACTACATCGTCGGTGGGGCCCACTCCCTGCAGATGGGGACCCATGTGCGGATGGACCTGATCTACGGACAGCTGTCTATGAGAGGCAAGGCCTGGGTCGACGTACTGACCAGCGGCTTCATGGTGTTCTATATCGTCATCCTGCTCTATGGATCGATCTCGAGCACGATCTACGCGATCGAGACCGACCAGCGGAACTTTTCCATGTGGAACCCTTCCATGATCCCCATCAAGTTGATCATGGTCTTCGGCATCGCCCTGATGCTGCTGCAGGTCTTCTCGACTTTCTTCAAGGACCTCGCCAAAACGCAAGGACGCACGATCGACGGCGAGCCGATCCATGAGAGCAGCGAGGAGCCGGTCGTATGAGTTACGAAATGATCGCGATCACGATGTTCGCGACCATGCTGGTCATGTTGCTGACAGGCCAGCGGGTCTTCGCGGCCATCGGTGCGGTGGCTGCCGGCGCGGCCCTGCTGCTCTACGGCACCGGTTCCATGGAGATGCCCTTCAACGCGGCCTTCCAGCTGTTCAACTGGTATCCGCTGCTGACCCTGCCGCTGTTCATCTACATGGGCTACATCATGTCCGAGACAGGGATCGCAGACGATCTCTATCGCATGTTCCATGTCTGGTTCGGTCGCATCCGCGGGGGCCTTGCCATCGGTACCATCGGCCTGATGGTCGTGATCTCGGCCATGAACGGGCTCAGCGTCGCCGGCATGGCCATCGGCGCCACCATCGCCCTGCCGGAACTGCTGAAGCGCAACTACGACAAGCGCATGGTGACCGGCGTCATCCAGGCCGGCAGCTCGCTGGGCATTCTGGTGCCGCCCAGCGTGGTTCTGGTGCTCTATGGCATGATCGCGCGCCAGCCGGTCAGCCAGCTCTGGCTCGCGGGCGCCATTCCCGGCCTGATGATGGCCGCCATGTTCATCATCTACATTGCCGTGCGTTGCCGCCTGCAGCCACACCTGGCCCCTATCCTGCCCAAGGAGGAGCTGGACATTCCCCTGCGCGAGAAACTCAAGCTTCTTCGCGCCGGGATCACGCCCTTCCTGATCTTCTTCTTCATGACCGGGCTCTTCGTCCTGGGCTACACCAGCCTGGTGGAAAGCTCGGCGGTGGGGGCGACAGCGGCCACCATCGCCGCGATCACCCGCCGGCGCCTGACCTTCCGGATCCTGCACGAGACCGTGAAGAAGACGCTCGGCATCTCCTGCATGTTCCTCTGGATCATCCTGGCGGCCCTGGCCTTCGGCTCGATCTTCGACGGCATCGGCGCCTCGCGGGCCATCGAGACGCTCTTCATCACCAACTGGGAGCTCTCGCCGCTGGAAGTGCTGATCATGATGCAGCTTTCGTACATCGTGCTGGGCATGTTCCTGGACGACACCGCCATGCTGGTGATCGTGGCCCCGCTCTATGTGCCGCTGATCGTCTCGCTGGGCTACAACCCGATCTGGTACGGCGTCCTCTACACGATCACATGTCAGATCGCTTACATGACGCCGCCGTTCGGCTACAATCTGTTCCTCATGCGGTCCATGGCACCGCCTGAGGTTTCACTCTGGGACATTTATCGATCCATCGTCCCCTTCGTTCTGGTGATGACGCTGGCATTGATACTTGTGATCGCCTTCCCGGAAATCGCGCTCTGGCTACCGGAGCAGGTCTCCCGCTGAGGCGGTCGGCATAACGACAAAGCAAGGAGAACAGGACCATGAAAAAAACGAAACAGGGCCAGACCGAGACGCCTCAGCCCCAGGCGGGCCGACGCAATTTCATCAAGAATGCCGGGCTCGGCGGGGCGGCCATAGCCGCCTCGTCCTTCGCGGCCCCGGCCGTGCTATCGCAGAACGGCCCGATCCGCTGGCGCTTGCAGACCTATTCCGGTGCCCCGCTGGGCGCCCATGTGATCAAGCCGCAGATCGAGGCCTTCAATGCGGCCGCGAACGGCGAGATGGAGATCGAGCTCTATTACGCCGACCAGCTGGTGCCGACCAGCGAGCTGTTCCGTTCGCTGCAGAACGGGACGATCGACGCCGTGCAGTCCGACGACGCCACCATGGCCTCGCCGGTCGATGTTTCGGTCTTCGGCGGATACTTCCCCTTCTCCACCCGCTACAGCCTGGACCTGCCGGTCCTGTTCGACCGCTACGGCCTGAACGAGATCTGGGCCGAGGCCTATGGCGAGGTCGACGGCGTCGAATGGCTGAGCGCCGGCGCCTGGGACCCCCTGCACATCTTCACCAAGGAGCCGATCAATTCCCTGGCCGACATGGAAGGCAAGCGCGTCTTCGGCGTGCCGACCGCCGGCAGGTTCTTGTCTCGCTATGGCCTGGTGCCCGTGACCGTTCCCTGGGATGACGTGGAAGTTGCTCTGCAGACCGGCGAGCTGGACGGCGTGGCCTGGTGCGGTTTCACCGAGGCCTACGAGGTCGGCTGGGCCGATATCTGCAACTACGCGCTCAGCAACAACGTCACCGGCGCCTGGTGCGGGTCCTACTTCGCCAACAGCGACAGCTGGGCCAAGGTCCCGGACCACCTGAAGCAGCTCTTCCGCTCCACCATCGACCAGTCGCACTACTATCGCCAGGTCTGGTACTGGGGCGGCGAGGCCGACTTGCGCGTGAACGGCGAAAAGCTGGAACTGACCACCATCCCCGCCGAGGAATGGGACCAGGTGGTCAAGGACGCCGAGGAATTCTGGGAGGAGATCGCGGAGACCAGCGAGCGCACCCGTCGCGTGGTCGACACCTTCCGGGAGTACAACGCACTGATGGAGAAAGCGGGCATCCCGTACCGCTATTCCTGATCACGTTCGGGCCTGGCGGCCTGAACTGCTGGAGCACAAGGAAAGCGCCGTCCCGTTTCCCCGGGGCGGCGCTTCTTCTGCTCAGGACGCCTGATTGTCCAGGACCTCCCGCACCTTGCGGGCCAGGTCTCTCAGGCGGAAGGGCTTGCCCAGCAGCTGGACGCCGCGATCCAGTCTACCGTGATGAACGATGGCATTCTCGGTATAGCCTGACATGAAGAGGACCTTCAGCCCCGGGGCCCGCTGCAGGGACTCGTCCGCCACCTGCTTGCCCGTCATGCCCCCGGGCAGCATGACATCGGTGAGCAGCATATCGAACTGCTCACCCGCATCCAGGTAGGTCAGCGCCGCCGCTCCGTTGGCACATTCCGTCACCCTATAGCCCAGGTTGCGCAGGCTCGTGACTGCATGACGTCGGACCAGGTCATCATCCTCCACGACCAGGATATGCTCGTCCCCCGATTGGATAGGAACGGCGGCATCTTGGGTTTTCGCGGTTTCCGCTTCCCCGTCGGCACGCGGAACATAGAGCCGGACGGCCGTGCCTGCCCCCGGCTCGCTGTAGATGCGCACATGACCGCCTGTCTGACGGGCGAAGCCATAGACCATCGAGAGCCCGAGCCCCGACCCCTTGCCCTGCTCTTTTGTCGTGAAGAAGGGCTCGAAGGCCTTTTCCTGCACCTCCGACGACATGCCCTGCCCGGTGTCGGACACCGCCAGCATCACGTATTGTCCCGGGTTCATGCGATGGTCCGCTGCATAACTGTCATCCACCGAAATATTCGCGGTTTCGATGGTGAGCTTGCCGCCTTCGGGCATGGCATCACGGGCATTGATGGCCAGGTTCAGGACCGCATTCTCGAGCTCGTTGGGATCGACCACGGCTTTCCAGAGACCGCTGCCGCGGACCAGTTCGATATTGATGTTCTCGCCCAGCGTCCGGCGCAGCATCTCGCCCATCCCGGACACCAGCTGGTTCAGGTCCGTGGCGCGGGGATCGAGAGGCTGACGCCGTGCAAAGGCCAGCAGCCGATGAGTAAGCTCCGCGGCACGCTCGCCCGCCTTCTGGATTGTTTCTGCCCGCTGGCGCGGTTTCTCGTCCGCCTCCGACAACTCGTCGACGAGCATATCGCTGTTGCCCAGGATCACGGTGAGCAGGTTGTTGAAGTCATGAGCTATACCGCCGGTCAGCTGGCCGATGGCATCCATCTTCTGGGACTGGCGCAGGCGTTCCTGGGTTTCCAACTGCTGGGTGATGTCCCGCAGGTAGACGGTTAGTCCCTTTTCATGCGGATAGGCCCGGATGCTGAACCAGGCATCATAGACAGGGTAATAGTATTCCAGGCTGACGGGGACATTCTCGCGTACGGCGCGGTAATACTCGCTCTCCAGTTCGGTCCCCACGACGTCCGGAAACTCCTCCCAGAGCACCTTGTCCTGGAATGCGTCCCGGCTTCGTCCCAGGATGCGCTCGGCTTCCGGGTTCATGTAGACGAAGCGCCACTCGCGATCGAAGGCCAGAACCGCATCGGAGATGGAGTTGAAGATCGTCTCCACCTCCTCCTTCGCAGCATTGGCTTCCTGCAATGCCCTGTCGCGCTCTTGGAGGGCCATCAGGTTCTCCAGCGCCGCACCTGTAATGCTGGCCAGTTGCTTCATCTCGTTGAGGTCATCCTCGGTGAATTCGCCCTGGGCCTTGTCGGACAGCTGGATCAGCCCCAGGTTGCTGCCGTCCTGCCCGATGATCGGCACGGCCAGCCAGCCGCGCATGGGCGGATGACGCTCCTTGGCGTAGCTGAATCCCGTCCAGGCCGGATGCGCCTCCAGTTCCTCCTGGGTCATCATCATGGCCTGGTTGCTCTCGCAGACCAGATGATAGATGCCGATCCCGTCGGATTTCTCGTCGTAGTCGCGCCAGGCCGCGTACTTGTCCGACAGGGTGACGGCCATGAGCGCCTGGGCATAGGTTGTGTCCTTGATCAGACTGGCCAGGGCCTGGTGTGCCGTGGTCAGCCGGCAGGACACATCGGTCACATGCTGCAGCAGGCTTTCCACGTTATCGAACTGGGCTAGCGCCGCCGATTCCTGCGCCAGCATGCGCAGCCGTTCTGAGCGCGCTTCCTCCCACTGCTGCCGGCGGACCGTATTGCGCCAGACCAGGACCGAGGCCGTGGTGAAAAGAATCATGCCCAGGAGAGCCAACAGGCCGGCGAAGAACAGATGGTCGTACCAGTGCTCCAGCACCTCTTCGCGCCCGAGCCCGACATAGACCACGGCCTGATCCTGTCCCGTCTGTTCGTGCCCCACATGGCGAAACGCGGAAAGGCGTCTGACCCCGTCGCTCATATAGCGTCGCTCGAAACGCCCGCTTTCGTGCTGAGACATCAGGGTGCGGAAAAGGTCGGTGTCGGACAGGTCAGTACCAATCGCCTCCTCGCGAAAAGGGCTACGCGCAATCACCGTCCCCTCAGCATTGACGAGACCGACGACACCCTGCTCTCCGATCCTCAGGGCATTGTAGAAATTCAGCAGATAATCCAGGGAAACCGCCGCTGCGACAACGCCGGCGAAGCTGCCGTCGGGATGTGTCAATGGACGGGACACGTTCGAGAGCCACTGGCCCTCCGCATGTCCGACCTCACCTTTGCGTGGCGGCGCAATGAAGAGTCCACTATCGGAGGTATTCCGATGATGTGTGAACACGGGATAGTCGGAGAGATCCACCGGTTCTGGATTTTCCGCGCGTGAGGTGGCCACGGCACGGCCTTGGGAATCCAGCACGAAATAGGCCATGCTGAAAGATGACGCGGCTTGGCGATCCTCCAACAGTTCATGCAGATTGTCTGGAAGTCCCCTGCCTCCGCGGCTCTCCGTCTGAATGGTTGTACTCACCGTGGTGAGAGCCAGATCGACGCCACTCAGGGTTTGAAAGGTCTGCTCGGCCAGGGCTTCGGTCAGGTTCTCAGCATCCCGATAGGCGGCTTCGATGAAATCGTTGCGCTCAGTGACCGCCTGCAGTGCGAAAAGTGAGCTAAGAATCACGGCGACCAGGATATTGGCCAGGATGATCGCCTTCTTCATGCCGTCCCCTATAAAGCCCGAGACTAGAATTCTTTTCCGAAATCGCCGATTTTGCAAGCTTCGGCACGAGAAACTTCACTGCATCTCAACTTAAAGGGGGAGCGCCGCCGCGAAGCACACCACGACCACACCCGAAGGAGCGGATTCGGATCATGCGACTCGTGCGCGCTTCTCTCGTAAAATTCCGTACCCCTCGTCTCGGTTCCTCACCCTTGTGAGTCCTGCCGACTCGCGGTGTACTTCAGGAACTCCTCCAGGGGCAGAGGTCGCGCGAAATGAAAGCCCTGGACCAGGTCGAACCCCAGTTCCCGCAGTGTCTCCAGGTCCGCGATGTCTTCCACGCCCTCGCCCACCACCTCGGCCTCGAAATCGTGGCCCAGCTGAACGGCAGCCTGGCAGATGCTGCGCAGCTGCCGATCCCGGGAACAGCCATCGACAAGGCTGCGCTCCAGCTTCAGCTCCGAGAAGGGAATCCTGCGCAGCCGTTCGAATGTTGAATAGCCGCTCCCGAAATCATCGATTGAAATCGCGAAGCCATGCAGCACGGCGCGCATGGCGAATTCCTGGGCGGCGATGACGTCCTCGATCACATCGCTTTCCGTAACCTCCAGGATCATCTGGCTTCCACCTTCCACGATGTCGCGGATTTCTTTCAACTGAGCCAGAAGATCCGGATAATGCAGGGTATGCCCGGCGAGATTCACGGAAAGCCGCGGCTGCGGCAGCACGGCGGAAAGCCTCCGCTCAGCCAGGAATGCACTTTCCACTGCCTGCAGGGTCAAGGCATGGAGCGCATCCACACCTGCACTGGGCAGAAAGGCCGCTGGCGAGAGGACTCCGCGCTCCGGATGACGAATACGCGCTAGGCTCTCGGCACCGACGACGCGGTTCTCCTTCAGGTTGATCTTCGGCTGATACCAGAATTCCAGCCAGTTCCGGTCGATGGCGGTCTGCAGCAGCATAGGGTCGTCCTCGGCCGGCGCCGGCGCATCGCTTGAACGCACGGGCGAGGGCATGTCGACCAGGAGCGCCTGAAGGTCCTGCCTGCGAAAAGGCTTGCGCAGGATCCCGCCGATCGCGATCCCGCTGCGCTCGCCGATCCGACGGGCATGTTCCAGGATAGGCGCACCATGCCCGCTCATGAGCACGGCCCGCCCCTCGTAGCGCTGTTCGCTCAAGACCCGGAAGATCTCTATGGCATCGCTTTCCCCAAGGGAAAGGTCCAGCAGCAAGAGATCCGGATGGGCACGCTCCAGGGCGGCGAC
Organism: Fodinicurvata halophila; assembly: GCF_042651425.1. Lineage (NCBI taxonomy): Bacteria > Pseudomonadati > Pseudomonadota > Alphaproteobacteria > Rhodospirillales > Rhodovibrionaceae > Fodinicurvata > Fodinicurvata halophila. The sequence continues at coordinate 102,044 of NZ_JBHSCW010000002.1, forward strand.
CAGTTCCGGCTTCGTGCAGATCCCTGTGGCCGAGAGTCCGATCTGTTCCAACTGGCGAACAACCAGACGGCAGACATCCGCCTGGTCATCCATGACCAGGGCGCTGGAGACTTCGATATCAGACAGGGTCGACACAGGTTCCTCGCGTTATCTGCCGTTCCAGGAATGCCTCAGTGCTCTGCTTCGCCCAGAACGATTCTGATACTATCCACGGCTGCACTTTCAAGGTCGAAGGAACGTAAGCATGCACCATGTTACGCCAGCATTTTATCCCTTCGCTCGCAAGAATAGAAACACTCGCGACTGGTACAGTTTGCCATCGTCCTCATGTGGCTGACGCTCGGGCTCAAGCCGCCTGATACCGGTGGACACCTGGTGCATACTGATCGCCCGTCAGAGCGCAACAATAAACCAGCCGTACCAGGAGCCGGACAAGCAGGTCAGCATCGCTCCCCCTCCACCTCTGCGGCGGCCTGCTGCCCGGCCTCGTTTCCATCACCCGCATACCCCTGAACCAGGGAAGCCTCGCGCTTTATGCTGAGCAGTCGTTGCCCACCTGCCGCTGGCCACGGCCAGGTTCGACCGGAAGCGCGGACAGGAGCCTCCGCGTGCGTACCCGGAGCCACACCCAGTTGGCTAGGACCTCTCAACCGGAACAATGTGCCCCTCTGTGCCAGTCGACTATCGTCGACGAACAGGTCACGATAGGGTAGGGCTTGATGACAAAGTGGCCCAAACGGCAGGAAAATTTACAATCGGGATGGAACAACAAGGAACGCCATGCTGGAAAACTCTTTCAAGACGGCCCTGAAGGAAAAGCGCCCACAGATCGGGTTGTGGATGTCGCTGGCCGATTCCTATGCGGCCGAGGTCTGCGCCGGCACCGGATTCGACTGGCTGCTGATCGATGGAGAGCATTCCCCCAACGATACTCGCTCCATCCTGCACCAATTGCAGGCGCTGGCTGCCTATCCCGTACACCCCATCGTGCGACCACCGGTCGGCCACACACACCTGATCAAGCAGATGCTGGATCTCGGCGCCCAGACCCTCCTGATCCCGATGGTGGAAACCGCCGAGCAGGCGCGCGAGCTGGTGGCCGCCATGCAGTACCCGCCTCGAGGTGTACGCGGCGTCGGCAGTGCCTTTGCCCGGGCCTCGCGCTTCAGTGCCATTCCCGATTACGCGGCCAGGGCCGACGAAGGCATCTGCCTGCTGGTCCAGGTGGAGACCATGAAGGGCCTGGAGAACATCGACTCCATTGCCGCCACCGAGGGCGTGGATGGCGTCTTCATCGGACCCGCCGATCTCTCGGCAAGCATGGGTCATCTGGGAAACGCCGATCATCCGGAGGTACGCGAGACCATTTCCAACGCCTTCTCGCGCATCCTGGCCACGGGCACGGCACCGGGCATCCTGGCCACCCATCAGGACTCGGCCTGGCAGAGCCTGCGTGAAGGTGCCCTGTTCGTCGCCGTGGGGGTCGACATCGGCCTGCTGCGCCGAGAGGCAAGCGCGCTGAGCCGCAGCTTCCGGGAAGGCCTGCCGGACCTGGAGAGTTGATGCCTATCCGCTGGTGGCGATCAGCACGCCGAGATAGGCGATATAGCCCACCAGGAAGACGCCGCCCTCACGCCGGGACAGTCGCTGCCCGCTCCAGGCCGCGGCCAGCAGCAGCAGGGTCACGCCCAGCATGACCCAGAGATCGAGCTTCAGGATTTCCGGCGGCACGGGAATCTCCCGGACCAAGGCGGTGACACCAAGTATACCCAGCAGGTTGAAGATGTTGGAGCCAACGATGTTGCCGAAGGCCACATCGGCCTGGCGGCGCAGCGCCGCCATGACCGAGGTAACCAGTTCCGGCAGCGAGGTACCCACGGCCACGATGGTCAGGCCGATCAGCGTTTCGGAAATGCCCGCCGCGGCAGCCAGGTCGATGGCGCCCGAGACCAGGAAACGGGCACCGCCCAGCGTGCAGGCCAGTCCCACCAGGGCAATGGCCAGGCTGCGCCACAACGGCGGGGACACAGAAGGCGTGAAGGCCTCGGCCTCGTGCCTGTGCATCCGGGCACCGGCGTCCTTGAGGCGGCGCTCCTGCAGGTAGCACCAGACGACATAAGTGCCCAGGACCAGCAGCATGACAATGCCCATCCAGGCATTCACTTCGCCGAAGAATACCAGGAGGCAGGCGGCCAGGCTGGTCAGGAGCAGCATGGCTCCATCCCGCTTCAGCGCCGTTGTGTCGATCAGCAATGGCGACAGCAGGGCCGCAAGACCGAGAATCAGCAGGATGTTGGCAATGTTCGATCCGACGACATTGCCCACGGCAATGCCGGGAGCTCCCATTAAGGCCGCGTCGATACTGGTGACGAGTTCCGGGGTTGAGGTTCCGAACCCCACCAGGGTCATGCCGATCAAAAGCGGGGAAATCCCCAGGCGCGTGGCACAGGCCACGGCCCCGCGCACCAGCAGCTCACCCCCGAGCAGCAGCAGGACCAAGCCTGCCAGAAGATACAACCAAGTCATTCCAGAACCCGCCATTCCCCGAAAGCGCACAATGCACGGCCATCAAATGGGCGCCCATGGTGGCGAAACAAGCGCCCCGTCGAAGAATCTTGCCAAGGTCAATTTACAAGATCCTTCTTGAGCAAATCATCGGTTAACCAAATCGCTGTCGATCCTTCAAACCTTGTGACTTTGCTCTAGACACCCCCGCAATTCCAGTAACCGAGGCATCTCCTCCTGCTCCTGGATGGCGTTTCTGAAATACGCTTCCGATTGGCGGCGCTGGGATGGGGGATGATGATCCGCCGCCAGGAAGAAGCACACGGCCCCCGACTCATCGCTGAGGGGCAGTAGGATGCGACAGTAGTGCGGCGTCCGGCTGTCCTGCCACCCGGAGATACTGTGGACGATGGCGTCCTCTCGCTGCAGCGCTTCGCAGTAATGCCGGTAGATGATCTGTCCGAACTGCGTCGGCTGGAGATCCTGGGGTCGCAGCCCCTTCATGCGGATCTGGTGAATGGACATGATCCCCTCACCCACCAGGCGGTAGATGAAGTCCGGCTGGCCATCGCTGGAACGGCGCACCTCCACGAGGAAGATCCAATCCAGCAGGTCACGCAGTTCAAGTGGATCCAGATGCCGTTTCCGGGGCAGTTCCCCACCCGAGCGCAGGCTGTTCCAATAGCAGTACAGGCGATAGAGGTCGGGAAGACCTTCCTGGCTCAGCGCGACCTCTTCCGTTCTCAGCACCTGGGGTCTCCTTCCTGTCTGCACCCGAAAAGAGGGTATCCCCCACAGCAGAAAATGCACCAAAAAATTGCTTTGCCAGGTATCTTTCTCTCGTCACTTTGAATTCTTCCGGCACTCCTGCGCCACAAGGTAGCGATCGCGCTCACTGAGCGACTTCCCGTTCCAGAAAACACGCCCATCCGAGCCGACTCGAATCCGCCCCAGGCGTATGGCCGAGCTCGAAAAGGCACTGTCGGGAAAGGGCGTGACCTCCAGCGGAAAGCTAAAGCTGTCTGGTATCCGAAAACCCGTGCCCCCATTCAGATCGGCCGGGGCCACGGGATTGCCATCGACATCCTCGCCGGGCTTGTAGGCGGGATCCTGACCGGCTTCCGCTTCATAGGGCTGCAGCAGGCGGCAGTCCTGCCGCGTGATGGTCAGGTCCAGATCTTTCGCCGCGACCGGCAGAGGCGTCAGCAGGATGAGAATTGTGCAAAATAAGCTGTAGCTTTTCACCATATTGACAGGATAGCTTAGGCGCGTTTTCCGGCAAACGGAAACACGTCAACGACAGCAGGGAAATGACTTCCTGGGGGGAAGCGCAGATTGAAAGTTCCTGCCGGTTCGATGGAAGCAAATTGACGCGGCCGGCGGAGACACAAAGGGGGCAAGATGCTGCAATCCTATTTCAAGCTCGCCGAGCACGGCACCACGGTCCGCACCGAAGTGCTGGCCGGATTCACCACCTTTCTCACCATGGCCTACATCACCTTCGTCAATCCGGCGATCCTGTCGGAGACGGGAATGGACTTCGGGGCGGTCTTCGTCGCCACCTGTGTGGCCGCGGCCATCGGTACCCTGATCATGGGGCTCTATGCCAACTACCCGATCGCCCTGGCGCCGGGCATGGGACTCAACGCCTACTTCACCTACGGCGTCGTGCTCGGCATGGGCTACGAATGGCAGGTAGCTCTGGGCGCGGTCTTCCTGTCGGGCGTCCTCTTCCTGATCCTGTCCCTGCTGCCGGTGCGGGAATGGATCATCAACGCCATACCGCGCAGTCTCAAGATGGCGATTTCGGCCGGCATCGGCCTGTTCCTGGCCATCATCGCCCTGCAGAACGCGGGCATTGTCGTTGCCAGCGAGGCGACGCTGATCACGCTCGGGGATCTCACGGCCTGGCCGGCCATCCTGGCGCTTCTCGGATTCTTCGTCATGGTGGCCCTCGACGTTCACCGCATTCCAGGCTCCGTCATCATCGGCATACTGCTGGTGACCGGAATCGGGGTCGGCCTGGGCATCTCGGAATTCGAGGGCTTCCTCGACCTGCCGCCCGACCCGTCGCCGACCTTCCTGCAGCTGGATATCGGTGGGGCCCTGCAACTCGGCCTGGTGACGATCGTCTTCACCTTCCTGCTGGTTGACCTCTTCGATACGGCCGGCACGCTGGTGGGCGTGGCCCATCGCGGAGGCCTGCTGGACGACAAGGGGCGCCTGCCACGCCTGCGCCAGGCCCTGCTGGCCGATTCCAGTGCCTCGGCCCTGGGCGCGCTTCTCGGCACGTCCACGACCACCAGCTACATCGAAAGCGCCTCGGGCATCCAGCAGGGCGGGCGCACAGGTCTGACCGCCGTGGTGGTGGCCCTGCTCTTCCTGCTCTGCCTCTTCATTTCCCCGCTGGCCTATACCATTCCCTCCTACGCCACGGCGCCGGCCCTGCTCTATGTGGCCTGCATCATGGCACGCGGCCTGGGGGAAATGGACTGGACGGATGTCACCGAATCCACGCCGGCAGTTATCACAGCCATCGCCATGCCGTTCACCTATTCCATCGCGGACGGCATCGGGATCGGCTTTATCACCTACGCCGTCATCAAGCTTCTGTCCGGTCGTCCCGCGGAATGCCCGATTGCGGTCTATCTGATCGCCGTGCTCTTCGCGATCAAGTTCGCCTTCCTGCAATAGCGGAGGGTTCCATGAAGTAAACGGCCCATCCTTATCTGGGCGGGCCGTTTCTTTTCGAAGCCATGAATGCTGCGGCGCAATATAAAATTATGGTGACTCGGCCATATCTTTCCATTATTTTCACAATCGTTCGCGCAGGGGTGCGCGAATGCCAAGTCTGCGGAGGAACGCCGCCCAGTTTCCCCTCAAGAAGGAAACGGGCAAAGGAACAGGATAAGAGGCTGCAAGGCCCCATCCATTTCAGGCAGGTCGCAACAGCGAACCTGCCTCTACTTTGTCCGGCTCACCGAACACTGTCAGCAAGCACAGATCCATTCACGAATAGATGTCGGGGGCCATCTCCCGGAAAGAGATGAGGTCGGCTTCGATGACGAAGTAGACAATCAGCCAGATAACGGCACTGATCAGCGTCGTCGCAATGGCCTTGCGCCCCAGCATGGGATTCTTCGGAGCCCCGGTCTCGTGGCCCGGTTCCGGATTGTCGTCCCGTCTGACGCCCCAGGGCAGGACGGTGAAGATCACCACCCACCAGACAACGATATAGACCATTACGCCGGTAAACCAGTTCATCTCCGGTCGACCTTGGGTTTGTCTTCCGATTCGGGATACAGCCAGAACCTCTCCACAGCGGCCATCATACCCGCTCCAGCTCGATGAGTGTGCCGAAGAAGTCCTTTGGGTGCAGGAACAGCACAGGCTTGCCATGAGCCCCGATCTTCGGTTCGCCATCGCCCAATACGCGAGCCCCCTGTTCCGTCAGATGCTCGCGTGCAGCATGGATGTCGTCGACTTCGTAACAGATATGGTGAATGCCGCCCGAGGGGGATTTCTGCAGGAAGTTCGCGATGGGCGACTCTTCGCCCAACGGATGCAGGAGCTCGATCTTGGTGTTGGGCAACTCCACGAACACGACCGTCACTCCATGATCGGGCTGCGCCAGGGGCTCTGACACCACTGCCCCCAGGGTATCGCGATAGCTGGCGGCCGCAGCCTCCAGGTCGGGGACTGCGATGGCAACATGATTCAGTCGGCCGATCATGCGGATATAAACCTCCGTTCCGGCGAATGCCCGTTTCGGCAAGGAAAGCGCATCCGGCAGCCTCAGTCCAGCCGGATCACCTGGACCTCGACAATCGGCTTCTTGCCAAGGGCTCGGGTCAGGGCCCGGCGCGCAGCGACACGCCCCGCCTCCCCGATGGCGTCGTCCTTCTTGCGGTCTTCGCGGCTGAGACGATGCAGCGCATCCTCCACGGCATCCAGGACATCGTCCTCGACCTCAGCTTCCTTCTCCATATCGAAAAGTGCATCGGCCGTCAGTACGGGATCGGCGGCAAGCTCGCCCTTGTCATCCACCACAAGGGTCAGGACGGCAGAGCCGTTGAAGACCATGCGCTTGCGCATGCGCAGCACCGGGCTGTCCAGATCCCGCAGGACAGACCCGTCCAGTACCAACCGGCCGCTGTGGACATTGTCGATTACCTCTGCCGGTCCCGGCACCAGGCGAATCATGGCTCCGTTGCGGGTGTCGATGACCTCGGGGACCTGACAGGCATGGGCAAGCTCCGCATGTGCCGCCAGATGGCGTGGCTCGCCATGGACCGGAATGGCCACACGCGGACGGACCCACTGGTACATCTGCGACAGTTCCCCGCGACAGGGATGGCCGGAGACGTGAATGTCGCGCTTGATGTCGGCGGTGATCAGATGGATGCCTCGATCGGACAGCAGGTTGTAGAGTGCCAGGATCGCCTTCTCGTTCCCCGGAATCACCCGCGAGGAAAAAACGACACTGTCTCCCTCCTGCAGTTCCACATCCGGGTGATCGCCATTGGCGATGCGCCAGAGCGCGGCCCGCGGCTCTCCCTGGGAGCCGGTACAGAGCAGGAGGACCTCCTCGCGCGGCAGGTAGTCGATATCCCGTACATCGATGAGCGGGGGCATGTCCTGCAGATAGCCGGCCTCGCGGGCCGAGGCGATGATTCGGTGCATGGAACGCCCGACCAGGGCCACGCGTCGCCCGTGGGTCTCGGCGACACGCATAACGGTTTCCAGGCGCGCCACATTGCTGGCGAAACAGGCCACCGCCACACGCCCCTTCAACCCGGCAAGCTCGCGCTCCAGGGCCGCGCGCACATCCAGTTCCGAACCGGAATCCCCCTCCACCATGGCATTCGTGGAATCGCAGATCATGGCCTGGACATTCTCGTCGGCCAGCGAAATCAAACGCTGCTTGTCATAATCATCCCCGACCAGGGGGTCGGGATCCAGCTTCCAGTCCCCGGTATGCAGGACAGTGCCGCAGGACGAGCGCAGGATCACCGCATTGGGTTCCGGTATGGAATGTGTCAGGGTCACCAGCTCGACCTCGAAGGGCCCCACACGGAACTGCCCGGATAGGGGAACCTCAATGATGTCCGGCACGTCCGTCGCCTTGTCGTCCGCGAACTTGCGGCGCAGCAGGGCGGCCGTGAAAGGGGTAGCATAGACCGGGCAGCGCAGCTTGGGCCAGATATAGCTGACGGCTCCGATATGATCCTCGTGCGCATGCGTGAGCACGAGTCCGGCCAAGCGGTCCGCCCGTTCGACGATGAAGTCCGGATCGGGCATGACCATCTCGATTCCGGGCAGCTCATGTTCACCGAACGCCACGCCCAGGTCGATCATCAACCACTGTCCGGCATGACCATAGAGGTTCATGTTCATGCCGATCTCACCCGTGCCACCCAGCGGCAAGAAGAGCAGTTCATCGTCGCCCGGCGTGTGAATCCCCGGTGCGGTCTTGCGTTTCCTGGTCACGCTGATGCCTTCCTGTAAGCCTCGTAGAGCAGACGCAGACCGATCACGGTCAGGTCCCTGTTGACGTGATGAATGGAGTCCGTCGTTTCGTGGAACAAAGGTGCCAGGCCGCCCGTACCAATCACGGTGTGCTGGATTTCCTTCTCCTGCTGGATACGGGAGACGAGCCCCTCGATCAGCCCGATATACCCCCAGAAGACGCCCGATTGCATTGCCGAGACGGTATCGTCCCCGATTACGGCCTCGGGCTTCTCCACGGCGATGCGCGGCAGACGCGCCGCGGCATTGTAGAGGGCGTCCATGGACAGGTTGATACCGGGGGCGATGATGCCGCCGCTGTAGCCACCGTCCGGATCGATCATGTCGAAGGTGGTGGCCGTGCCGAAGTCCACCACGATCAGCGATCCGCCATAGAGCTCGTGCGCGGCCACGGCGTTGGCGAGCCGGTCAGCCCCGACCTGTTCCGGTCGCGCAATCCGGATGGGGATGTTGTAGCCGGCCACTGCCTCTTCCACGGACAGTGGAATGCAGTCGAAATAGCCAGTGATCAGGCGCCTCAGTTCGCGCGTTGCCGCCGGCACCACGTTGGAAATGATGCAGCCGTCGATATCGGCTGGCGTGACGCCTTTCAGCATCATCAACTGCGTCAGCCAGACGGCATATTCGTCGGCCGTGCGCCTGGAATCCGACGAACAGCGCCACTGGGCAATCAGCTCCTCCCCATCGAAAAGAGCGAAGACGGCGTTGGTATTCCCGGAATCGATCGCCAGAAGCATGGATTATCCTGAAGGAAAGACATCTCCGCTGGAGATGCGACGGCGGGTGCCATCGTCAAGTGTCAGCAAAAGATAGCCATTCGGGTCGATATCCTCGAAGACACCAGCCAGCGTTTCCGAAGGCAGGCGCAGCTCGATGCGCTCGCCCTTGCGTTCGGCATGCTGCAGCCAGCGACTGCGCACTGACGCGAAGCCGTTATCCAGCCAGCGACTGGTCCATGCCAGCATGTGACGGCCGAAGGCTTCCAGAAGTTCGATGTCATCCACCTGGCCGGCTCCCTCGTCATGCAGGCAGGTGGCCCGGTAGGGCGTATCCAAAGGCGCGCTGACGATATTAACCCCGCATCCGAGGATAAGATGGTCGATTCCGCCGCCGGTCAGCGAACGCGATTCCAGAAGGATCCCGGCAACCTTGCCGTGATTCAGCAGCACATCGTTCGGCCACTTGTAGGTCACGTTGACCGGCGGCGAGACGGCCCCGATGGCATCGCCTATGGCAAGTGCCGCCACGAATCCCAACTGCACGGCTTCCGAGGGCTCGCATTCAGGCCGCAGCACCAGCGAGAGGTAGAGGTTGCCCGGCGGACTGGTCCATTCGCGTCCCTGCCGCCCGCGTCCTGTCGTCTGCTCGCGGGCCCAGATCAGGGTACCGTCTTCGGCTCCCGTTTCGGCCAGACGTCGCGCCTCGTCCATGGTCGAGTTCACGGACTCGTGCTGAACCAGCCTGTAAGCGGGGGGAAGCCGTACTGGCCTGTCCTCGCGCGGTTCCATCATGATCCGGCCGGGAAGAAGGATTCGGCCGCCGCCGTTGCGCTATCGAGAATGGGGGATGGCATCACGAAGAACAGCATCACGATGATTCCCGTTGCCGTCAGGACCACGGCCATCTCGCGGCCGATCGGCTGGTCGAAAGCCTCCGAGGGCTCGTCGAAATACATCACCTTGACGATACGCAGGTAATAGAAGGCCGCGACCACGCTGGTCAGGACACCGACGACAGCCAGGATATAGAGGCCTGATTCAACAGCCGCCAGGAAGACGTAGAACTTGCCGAAGAAGCCCGCCATCGGCGGAATGCCGGCCATGGAGAACATGAAGATCGCCAGCGCCAGGGCAATCAGCGGGTTGGTGCGGCTCAGCCCCTTCAGGTCGTCGATGCGTTCCACCATCCGGTCGTTCACCCGCATGCAGAGGATAACCGCGAAGGTCCCGACATTCATGAAGAGGTAGATGGCCATATAGACCGCAACGGCCCGGATACCCTCGGGCGTGCCCGCGGCCAGACCGACCAACGCATAGCCCATGTTGCCGATGGAACTGTAGGCCATCAGGCGCTTGATGTTGGTCTGGTTGATGGCCGCCAGGGCGCCCACGATCATGGACGCGATGGAGATGAAGACGATGATCTGCTGCCACTGCTCCACCAGGTCGCCGAAGGGTCCCATGAGAATCCGCACGAAGAGCGCAATGGCGGCAATCTTGGGGGCAACGGCGAAGAAGGCCGTGATGGCCGTCGGCGCGCCTTCGTAGACGTCCGGCGTCCACATGTGGAAGGGTACGGCGGACACCTTGAAGGCCATGCCTGCAGCCAGGAAGACAAGCCCCACGAGCAGGCCCAGGGAAACCTCGCCGCCCTCGGCAAAGAGGTCGGCCAGAGCCACGAAATCGGTGGTGCCCGAGAAGCCGTAGATCATGGAGAGGCCGTAGAGCAGCATGCCCGAGGACAAGGCGCCCAGCACAAAGTACTTCAGGCCGGCTTCGGAGGAACGCAGGGTATCGCGACGGATCGCGGCCACCACATAGAGCGCCAGGCTCTGCAGCTCCACGGCCATGTAGAGCGCGATCAGGTCGTTGGCCGAGATCATCATCAGCATGCCGACGGTGGCAAACAGCAGCAGCACCGGCAACTCGAAGCGCGCCATCTGTTCGCGCTCAATATAGCGCTGGGCCATGACCATGGTGAGCGCCGCCCCGATCAGCACCAGCATCTTCATGAAATCGCCGAAGCCGTCGTTCGCGAACAGGCCGTTGAAGGCCGAGGTGTGCCGGGTGGGCCCCATGAGCAGCAGGCCCAGGGTCACGATGATGGCACTGACCGCCAGGGTCATGACCAGGCGCGACGAGCCCTCGCCGCGGAACACACCGACCATCAGAAGGGCGATGGCACTACAGGCCAGGAAGATCTCCGGCAGAGCTGTCAGAATGTCGCTTCCGATATTCACGGTCCGTGCCCCCTAGCGCGTGATCAGGTTCCAGGCGAAGGAGGAGGAGCCCCCCTCGCCGAGCGCCAGCTGATAGTTTTCGATAAGGTTCTCCACAGAGGCGGACATCACGTCCAGGATCGGCATGGGATAAACCCCGAAGAAGATGGCCAGGATAATGAGAGGCGCAAAGACCGCTTTTTCCCGCCAACTGATGTCCATCAGGCCCTTGAGATCATCCTTTGTCAGTTGGCCGAAGATGACCCGGCGATAGAGCACCAGCATGTACATCGCTCCCAGCACCATGCCACTGGCGACCAGCAGGCCCAGCCAGGTGGACAGCTGGAAGGTCCCCACGATCACCAGGAACTCGCCCACGAACCCGCTGGTTCCGGGCAGGCCCACCGAGGCCAGCATGAAGACCATGAAGACCAGGGCATAGCGCGGCATCCTGCTGGCCAGGCCGCCATAGCGCGCGATCTCGCGCGTGTGCACCCGGTCATAGACCACGCCGACGCAGAGGAACAAGGCGGCCGAGACGATGCCGTGGCTGAGCATCTGGTAGATGGCCCCCTCCATGCCCTGCTGGTTCAGGGTGAAGATTCCCGCCGTCACATAACCCATGTGGGCGATGGAGGAATAGGCGATCAGCTTCTTCATGTCCTCCTGTGCCAGGGCCACGAAGGACGTGTAGATGATGGCGATCACCGACAGCGCGAAGATCAGCGGCGCGAAGAATTCGGTGGCCTGCGGCAGCATCGGCACGGAGAAGCGCAGGAAGCCATAGGCGCCCATCTTCAACAGCACGCCCGCCAGGATGACGGAGCCCGCGGTCGGCGCCTCGACGTGGGCGTCCGGCAGCCAGGTGTGAACCGGCCACATGGGCACCTTCACGGCGAAGGACGCCAGGAAGGCCAGCCAGAGCCAGATCTGCAGGGACGGATCGAAACCGTACTCCATCAACGTCGGGATATCGGTGGTCCCGGAGGTAAAGTACATCGTCAGGACGGCCAGCAGCATCAGCACGGAGCCGGCCAGGGTGAAGAGGAAGAACTTGAAGGCCGCGTAGACGCGACGCGCTCCGCCCCATACGCCGATGATCAGGAACATCGGGATCAGCACGCCCTCGAAGAAGATATAGAAGGCGACGAAGTTCAGGGCGCAGAACATGCCCACCATCAGGGTTTCCAGCACCAGGAAGGCGATCATGTATTCCTTGACCCGGCTCTGGATGGTCTCCCAGCTGGCCAGCACGCACAGCGGCGTCAGCAGCGTGGACAGCAGGACGAAGGGCATGGAAATACCGTCCACGCCCATGTGATAGGTCACACCCAGTGAGGGAATCCATTCGGCCTGTTCCACGAACTGGAACTCGGCCGTGCCGCGCTCGAACCCGAACCAGATGAACAGCGACAGCACGAAGGTGATCAGCGACGTCCAGAGCGCGACATAGCGGGCATTGCGCGCGACGACGGCATCATCTCCGCGCGCGGCGAAAATGAAGGCAGCGCCCACCAGCGGCAGGAAGGTTACCAGGGAGAGGAGGGGCCAGGAACTCATCATTGGTCGTTCACCGCACTGCCACGAAGATATACCAGGAAATCAGCAGAACGACGCCGATCAGCATGGCAAAGGCGTAGTGATAGAGATAGCCGCTCTGCAATCGGCTGACCCGACGGGAGAGGGTTTGGGTCACGGCCGACAGGCCGTCCGGCCCGAACCCGTCGATCACGGCGCCGTCACCGCCCTTCCAGAGCCCGCGCCCCAGCCAGACCGCCGGGCGTACGAAGATCGCGTCGTACAGCTCGTCGAAGTACCACTTGTTGAGCGAGAACAGATAGAAGGGCTCGGCCTGCCGGGCAAACTCGGCCGGCAGCTCCGGACGGCGAATGTACATGTACCAGGCCAGCCACAGGCCCAGCAGGGTCATGACCATGGGTGAGGCCTTGACCCAGAAAGGCACGTGGTGGGCATCCTCGATGATGTTGCTCAGGACCAGCAGGGAGTTGCCCCAGAAGGCTTCGCGTCCATCGCCCACGAAGGTCCCATAGAAGACAGCGCCCGCCAGCACGGAGCCCAGGGCCAGCACATAGAGCGGCCAGAGCATTACCCGCGGCGATTCATGTGCATGCTCGAAGGTGTGATGATCGGCCCGTGTCTCGCCGTGGAAGGTCAGGAACAGCAGACGGAAGGAATAGACCGAGGTCAGGAAGGCCGCGACCACGCCCATTATAAAGGCAAAACCCCCGGCGCTGCTCTGTGCTGCATAGGCCGCCTCGATCACCATGTCCTTGGAATAGAAGCCGGCAAACCCGGTGACGCCCGGAATCCCGAAACCGACCAGGGCCAGTGTGCCGATCCACATGAGCGCATAGGTGACGGGGATCTTCTTGTAGAGCCCGCCCATCTTGCGCATGTCCTGCTCGTGATGCATGGCGTGGATCACCGAGCCCGCCCCCAGGAACAGCAGGGCCTTGAAGAAGGCGTGGGTCATCAGGTGGAACATCGCCGCGCTGTAGGCCGACACGCCGATGGCAAAGAACATGTAGCCGAGCTGCGAGCAGGTGGAATAGGCGATCACCCGCTTGATATCGTTCTGGGTCAGTCCGACAGTCGCCGCAAAGAGCGCCGTCGCGCCTCCGACATAGGCGACCACATCCAGCGCGAGCGGCGCATATTCGAACATCGGCGAGAGACGACAGAGCATGAAAATGCCAGCCGTCACCATGGTAGCCGCATGGATCAGGGCCGAGACCGGAGTCGGGCCCTCCATGGCATCCGGCAGCCAGGTGTGCAGCCCCAACTGGGCCGACTTGCCCATGGCGCCCACGAACAGCAGCAGGCAGATGGCCGTCAGCGCGTTGGCTTCCATGCCGAAGATGTTGATCGTGGTCTCCGCCATCCCCTCGACCTGCGGAAAGACCGCATCGAACTGCACCGCGCCGAACAACAGGAAGGCTCCGGCAATACCCAGGGCAAAGCCGACGTCGCCCACGCGATTGACCAGGAAGGCCTTGATGGCGGCGGCATTGGCGCTGGGCTTCTCGTACCAGAAGCCGATCAGCAGGTAGGACGCCAGGCCGACACCCTCCCAGCCGAAGAACATCTGCACGAAGTTGTCGGCGCTCACCAGCATCAGCATGAAGAAGCTGAACAGCGACAGGTAGGCCATGAAGCGTGGGATCGACTTGTCGTCCGACATGTAGCCGACCGAATAGATGTGCACGACGCTGGATACGATCGTGACCACGCAGAACATGATGGCCGTCAGGGTATCGACCCGCAGGGCCCAGGAGAGCTCGAAGGTCCCGGAATCGATCCAGGTGAACAGCTCCGTCGTGTAGGCATTGCCCCCCAGAGCCACGTCGAAGAAGACGACAATGGACAACAGGCCGGCGAGCACCATGGGAATGCAGGTAACGAGCTGTGCTCCCCTGTCCCCCAGAGTACGCCCGAAGAAACCGGCCAGAATCGCGCCGATCAGCGGCAGAAATACAATGGCGACGTCCATGGCGTCCGCCTATCCCTTCATCGTGTTGATGTCTTCGACCGCGATGGAGCCGCGGTTGCGGAAATAGACGACCAGGATCGCCAGGCCAATCGCCGCTTCGGCAGCCGCGACTGTCAGGATGAACAGCGCGAAGACCTGTCCGACCAGATCGTTCAGGAAGGTGGAAAATGCCACCAGGTTGATGTTCACCGCCAGCAGCATGAGCTCCAGCGACATCAGGATGACGATGACGTTCTTGCGGTTCAGGAAGATCCCGAAGACCCCCAGCGTGAAGAGGATCGCCGCCAGGGTCAGGTAGTGTCCGAGTCCGATTTCCAGCATCACACGCCACTCCCGCTGGGAACGTCCTTGACCTCGATGGCGTCCTCCGTCCGGCGCGATATCTGCTGCGAGACCGACTGCTTGCGGACGCCTTCGCGACTGCGCAGGGTCAGCACGATGGCCCCGATCATGGCGATCAGCAGGATCAGGCCCGCCGCCTGGAACAGATAGACATAGCGATCATAGAGCACCGCGCCGAGCGCGGCCGTATTGGTCATCTCCTCAGGGGGCGCAATGGGAATCTGCGCCACGCTCTGGGCCTCGGGCACGCTGACCCAGGCCCCAGCGACCATGGCCAGCTCGATCAGCAGAATCAGACCAACCAGGGCCCCGACAGGAAGGTACTGCAGGACGCCATGCTTCGCCTGAGCCACATCCACATCCAGCATCATGACGACGAAGAGGAAGAGCACCGCCACGGCACCCACATAGACCACGACCAGGATCATGGCCAGGAACTCGGCCCCGAGCAGCACGAAAAGGCCGGCCGCGTTGAAGAACGCCAGGATCAGGAAGAGCACCGAATGAACCGGGTTCCGGGCCGAAATCACCATGACGGCCGACGCCACCACGATGGCGGCAAAGAGATAGAAGGCCAGCGCCTGGACTACCATTGGGCTCTCCCTTCCTGCTTGCGACCAGTGATCGGCACGTCTGTTCCCCTCTCAACACTCTCAAGCACGCGAACCCGCAGGTTCGAGTTCGCGGCGTGATCTGCCCCCTTAGCGGTAAGGCGCATCCAATGCAATGTTCTGGGCGATCTCGTATTCCCAGCGGTCCCCGTTCGCCAGCAGCTTCTCCTTGTTGTAGAAAAGCTCCTCGCGCGTTTCAGTGGAAAACTCGAAATTCGGCCCCTCGACGATGGCATCCACGGGGCAGGCCTCCTGGCAATAGCCGCAGTAGATGCACTTCGTCATGTCGATGTCGTAGCGCGTGGTGCGGCGGCTGCCGTCCTCACGCGGTTCCGCCTCGATGGTAATGGCCAGCGCCGGGCAGATTGCCTCGCACAGCTTGCAGGCAATACAGCGTTCCTCGCCGTTGGGATAACGCCTGAGCGCATGCTCGCCCCGAAAGCGCGGGCTCAGAGGCCCTTTCTCGTAAGGGTAATTCAGGGTCACCTTGGGCCTGAACATGTAGCGCAGGGTCATCCACAGCCCTGACAGGAGTTCCATCAGAAGCAGGCTGCGTGCTGTGCGGTCGACGAACGCCATCTTCGTCACTTACCTTTCTCACTCACGATGGTCACACCCCCCGCGAAAGCGATGCGCCCGGATCCCCGGCGAAAACCTGGCGACACCATAGCCGCCAGAGCTGTCGAGACAAGGCCCCTTTGCCTCGGTTCCATGGTCATCGACCTCCTCACCGCGGCAGCCAGTCGAAGGTCACCAGCACCCCCGCCGTCAGGACCAGCCAGACCAGCGTGAAGGGCAGGAAGACCTTCCACCCCAGCCGCATCAGCTGGTCGTAGCGATAGCGCGGGAAGGTCGCGCGAACCCAGAGGAAACAGAACAGCACCAGGGCCACCTTGAGCGCGAACCAGATCGGGCCCGGTATCCAGGTGAGCGGCACGATGTCCAGCGGCGGCAGCCAGCCCCCCAGGAAGAGAATGGTCGTCATCGCGCTCATGAGGATCATGTTGGCGTATTCGCCCAGGAAGAAGAGCGCGAAGCTCATCGCCGAATACTCGACGAAATAGCCGGCCACAAGTTCCGACTCCCCTTCCGGCAGGTCGAACGGCGCCCGGTTGGTTTCCGCCAGGGTTGAGATGAAGAAGATCACGAACATGGGCAACAGGGGAATGGCGAACCACACGGTCTCCTGGGCGAGGACAATATCCGTGAGGTTCAGCGAGCCCACGCAGAGCAGCACCGTGATGATGACGAAGCCCATGGAGACCTCGTAGCTCACCATCTGGGCGGCCGAGCGCAGGGCGCCCAGGAAGGGATACTTCGAATTGGAAGCCCAGCCGGCCATGATCACGCCGTAGACCCCCATCGAGGAAATCGCGAAGAGGAACAGGATCCCGACATTGATGTCGGCAATCGCCCAGCCCTCGTTCACCGGAATCACGGACCAGGCCACCATGGCCAGGCTGAAGGTCAGAATCGGAGCCAGGAGGAAGACCACGCGATTGGCGCCGGCCGGCAGGATCGTTTCCTTGAACAACAGCTTGGCGCCATCCGCCAGCGGCTGCAGAAGACCGAAGGCACCCACGATGTTGGGGCCCTGGCGCAGCTGGATGGCACCGATCACCTTGCGTTCCGCATAGGTCAGGTAGGCCACCGCCACCAGCAGCGGAACCACGATTGCCAGGATCTGCGCGAGGATGATCCCCACGGGCAGCGCGTAACCTGTCAAGAACTCTTCCACGTCTGTCTTCCCCTGTCGCCTTTCGTCGTCCCGATGGCTGCTGCTGTTCCGTTAGCCTGCCGTGGCCGCGGCCTTGTCCTGCTTCGGCAGAATGAAGGCCTCGGTGCACTCGGCCATGGTCTTGGAGGCCCGGCTGATCGGATCGGTCATGTAGAAGTTGTCGATAGGGAGGACAAAGGGCGCGCTGTCGGGCTTGCCCCGGCCTCCGAAGCCCGACCACTTCTCGGGTGTGACCTGATCCACCGCCGCGAAGACGGGATTGGTCTCGATCATGCGCTGGCGCACCTCGCCCAGGTTATCGTAAGGCAGGGTCTCGCCCACGATCTCGGAAAGTGCCCGCAGAATCGTCCAGTCCTCCCGCGCATCTCCCGGTGGGAAAACGGACAGGCGGCCCAGCTGGACGCGCCCTTCCGTGTTCACGTAGGTGGCATTCTTCTCGGTATAGGCCGCCCCCGGCAGAATCACGTCGGCCCTGTGCGCCCCGGCATCGCCATGATGGCCCTGATAGACCACGAAAGCATTGCCCAGGCGTTTCATGTCGATCTCGTCGGCGCCGTGCAGCCAGACCAGATCAATTTCACCGGCCTCACAGCCCTGCAGAATGCCCTCCAGGTCGCGCCCGCCCTCCTGCGGCAGGAAACCCAGATCCAGCCCGCCGACGCGCGAGGCCGCACGCTGCAGGACGTTGAAACCGTTCCAGTCCTCGGGAGCCTCCTTGCCGACGGCCCCGACCGCCTCGGCCAGGCGGCGGATCGTGCCCAGCAGGGCCTCACCATCGGGTCGCGCAAAGACCGCCGAACCGGCGATGACCATGGGGCGCTCGGCCTGCTTCAGGACCTCGGCAAACTCGCTCTTGCCCTCGGCCAGCTCCTTAAGGCTGTCAGGGCCGGCCCCCAGGTACTGGGTCTCGTAGGTCAGGTCCACGGGTTCCCCGATCACGCCTACCGGCATGGCGGTCTGCAGGAAGCGCTTGCGCAGGCGGGCATTGATCATCGCCGCTTCCCAGCGCGGGTTGCTGCCGATGATCAGGACGGCGTCCGCCTGCTCGATCCCGGCAATGCTGGTATTGAAGACATAGCTGGCGCGCGGTCCGCCTCCGATGCGGCTGCCGTCCTGGCGGCAATCCAGGTTGGGCACGCCCAGGCCGGTCATGAAGTCCTTGAGCGCCAGCATGGATTCGGCATCGCAGAGATCGCCGGCGATGGCGGCCATTCGTTCCGGAGACGTCCCCTTCAGACGGCTCTGTATGGCCGAGAAAGCCTGTTCCCAGCGGGCCGGCTTCAGTTTTCCGTCCTCGCCGCGCACATAGGGGCGATCCAGACGCTGACGCGCAAGCCCGTCGCAGGCATGCCGGGTCTTGTCGTTGATCCACTCCTCGTTGATGTCCTCGTGCAGCCGCGGCAGGACACGCATGACCCGGCCGCTGCGCGAGTCCACCCGGATGTTGGAGCCGACGGCATCCATCACATCCACGGACATGGTCTTCTTCAGCTCCCACGGGCGCGCTGCGAACTGATAGGGCGCCGAGGTCAGGGCGCCCACAGGGCATATATCCACCAGGTTGCCCGAAAGTTCGGAATCGATGGCCTTTTCCAGAGTCGTGATCTCGGCGTCCTCGCCGCGGTTGAGCATGCCCATTTCCTCGACGCCGGCAACCTCGGTGGCGAAGCGCACGCAGCGCGTGCACTGGATGCAGCGCGTCATGATCGTCTTGATCAGGGGCCCCATGTATTTCTCGGGTACCGCGCGCTTGTTCTCCTCGTAGCGACTACGGTCATAGCCATAGGCCATGGCCTGGTCCTGCAGGTCGCATTCGCCGCCCTGGTCGCAGATCGGGCAATCCAGGGGATGGTTGATCAGCAGGAACTCCATCACGCCCTTGCGGGCCTTCTCCACCTTTTCGCTGTCTGTGTGGATCACCATGCCGTCGCCCGCCGGCATGGCGCAGGAGGCGATCGGCTTCGGCGCTTTCTCCATCTCGACCAGGCACATGCGGCAATTGCCCGCAATGCTCAGGCGCTCGTGGTAGCAGAAGCGCGGAATCTCAAACCCGGCCAATTCGCAGGCCTGCAGCACCGTGACGCCTGCGGGCACTTCGATTTCGCGACCATTGATGGTCAGCTTAGGCATATCGACCCTTCTCCCAACCTGCTTTGCAACCCGGCGCTATTCTGCAGCGACCGCGCTGTTCTTCGCATACTCGTTGATCCGGCGCTCGATTTCCGGGCGGAAATGCCGGACCAGCCCCTGAATCGGCCAGGCCGCGGCATCCCCGAGCGCACAGATCGTGTGGCCCTCGACCTGGTAGGTCACGTCCAGCAGGCTGTCGATCTCCTCGACCGTGGCCTGCCCCTTGGCCATGCGCTTCATCACGCGATACATCCAGCCCGTCCCCTCGCGGCAGGGCGTGCACTGACCGCAGGATTCATGCATGTAGAAGTGTGAGAAGCGCCCGATGGCGCGCACGATATCCACCGACTTGTCCATGACGATCACCGCCGCGGTGCCCAGTCCGGTCTGCGCCTCGCGCAGGGAATCGAAGTCCATCAGCACGGAATCGCAGGTCGGCTTGGGAATGCAGGGCACGGACGACCCGCCCGGCACGACGGCCTGCAGATTGTCCCAGCCGCCGGTGACACCACCGGCATGCTTTTCGATCAGCTCCTTCAGCGGGATCCCGAGTTCTTCCTCGACATTGCAGGGCTTGTTCACGTTGCCCGAAATGGAAAAGATCTTGGTGCCGGTATTCTTGGGGCGCCCCAGACTGGTCCACCACTCTGTGCCGCGACGCAGAATCGTCGGCACCACGGCAATGGTCTCGACGTTGTTGACCGTGGAGGGGCAGCCGTAAAGCCCCACCGCCGCCGGGAAGGGCGGCTTCAGGCGCGGCTGACCCTTCTTACCCTCGAGCGATTCCAGCAGCGCGGTCTCCTCGCCGCAGATATAGGCCCCGGCGCCGCGCGTCACCTCGATATCGAAATCCCAATCGGAGCCGCAGGCGTTCTTGCCCAGCAGGCCGGCCTCACGCGCTTCAGCGATCGCGGCCTCCAGGCGCTGCAAGGGCTCCCAGTATTCGCCACGGATGTAGATGTGCGCCGTGTTGGCGCCCATGGCGACGCCCGAAACCACACAGCCTTCCAGCAGCATGTGCGGGTCGTTGCGCATGATCTCCCGGTCCTTGCAGGAACCGGGCTCGGATTCGTCGGCGTTGACCACCAGGTAGTGCGGGCGCCCATCGTTCTCCTTGGGCATGAAGGACCACTTCATGCCGGCCGGGAAACCGGCCCCGCCGCGGCCGCGCAACTCGGATTCCTTGATCAGCTCCAGCAGCTTCTCGCGGCCCAGCGCGATCAGGTCCTTGGTGTTGTCCCAGGTGCCGCGCTTGCGCGCGCCTTCCAGGCTCCAGTCCTGGTGTCCGTAAAGATTGAGAAAGACGCGATCCTTGTCCTGGAGCATCAGGTATTCCCTCGGCTATCGGGCTGGATTTCGGTCAACGTGGTCGGGCCGCCTTCCGGTTCCGAAGACAGGCGTCCTGTCTGGGAGCCCGGCTTCGGTGACTTTCCGGCGCGCAGTTCCTCGACGATCTCCGCCGCGCGCTCGGGCGTCAGATCCTCGAAATAATCCCCTTCGTTGAGCTGGAACATGGGCGCATTGCAGCAGGCGCCCAGGCACTCCACCTCGCTGACGGTGAACAGGCCGTCCTCGCTGGTCTCGCCAAGCTTGGAGACGCCCGCCGCATTCATGCAGGATTTCACGATGTCGTCGGAGCCGCGGACCCAGCATGTGGTCGTGCGACAGACCTGAATGTGATGCCGTCCGATCGGTTCGGTATAGAACATGGTGTAGAAGCTGACGACTTCGTGCACCCGGATCGGCGCCATGTCGAGGAACCAAGCGACGTACTCGATGGCGGGAACGCTCAGCCAGCCGCCGTTCTGGTCCTGCGCCAGATAGAGCAGCCACATCACGGCACTGGCCTGCCGGCCTTCCGGATAGCGCGCAATGTAGCTCTTCGCCCGCTCGAGGTTCTCGGGGGTGAACTCGAAATCCGTCTCGGGCACCTCGTAGCTGGTTACCTTCATCGATCGACCTCTCCGAAAACGATATCCATGGACCCCAGGATCGCCACGGAATCCGCCAGCATGTGCCCGCGGCACATGAAATCCATGGCCGAGAGATGAACAAAGCCCGGTGCCCGCAGCTTGCAGCGATAGGGCCTGTTGGTGCCATCCGAGACCAGGTAGACCGCAAACTCGCCCTTGGGCGCCTCGACGGCAGCATAGGTTTCGCCAGGCGGCACGTGATAGCCCTCGGTATAGAGCTTGAAGTGATGAATCAACGCTTCCATCGAGCGTTTCATCTCGCCCCGGCGCGGCGGCGTGATCTTCTGGTTCTCCACCATGACCGGCCCTTCCGGCAGCTTGTCGAGGCACTGCAGGACGATCTTCACCGACTGGCGCATCTCCTCCATGCGCACGAGATAGCGGTCGAAGCAGTCGCCGTTCTTGCCCACGGGAATCTGGAAGTCCAGCTGGTCGTAGACCTCGTAGGGCTGCGCGCGGCGCAGGTCCCAGGGTATGCCCGATCCGCGCAACATGGGGCCGGAAAAGCCCCAGTCCTGGGCCTCTTCGGCGGAGACAACGCCGATATCGACGGTGCGCTGGCGATAGATGCGGTTGTTGTTGAGCAGGCCTTCGTAATCGTCGATCAGCTTCGGAAAGTCCTCGCAGAACTCGCGGATATCGTCCACCAGCCCGGCCGGCAGGTCCTGGTGCACGCCGCCCGGGCGGAAATAGGCCGCATGCAGACGCGCGCCACACACCCGTTCATAGAACTCCATGATCTTCTCGCGCTCTTCGAACCCCCAGAGCATCGGTGTCATGGCGCCCACGTCCAGCGCGAAGGTGGAGATATTGAGCAGGTGGTTTGCAATGCGGGTCAGTTCGCTGAAGATCACCCGGATATACTGCGCTCTCAACGGCACTTCGATGCCCAGCAGCCTTTCCACGCCCAGCGCAAAGGCATGCTCCTGGTTCATCGGACTGACGTAGTCCAGGCGGTCGAAATAGGGAATCGCCTGAAGATAGGTCTTGTATTCGATCAGTTTCTCTGTGCCGCGATGCAGCAGACCGATATGCGGGTCGGCGCGCTCGATCACCTCGCCATCCATTTCCAGCACCAGACGCAGGACGCCGTGCGCCGCCGGATGTTGCGGTCCGAAGTTCAAGGTGAGCGGTTTGATATGTGCTTCGGCCATCAGGCTTTGCTCTCCTGCGTCGCGTCATCGGCATCCGCCTTCTCGTCACCGGGCAGATGCAACATGCCCTCCCAGGGAGAGACGAAATCGAAGTTGCGGAACTCCTGGACCAGGTTGACCGGCTCGTAGACCACGCGTTTCTGGTCCTCGTCGTAGCGCACCTCCACATAGCCTGTCAGCGGGAAATCCTTGCGCAGGGGATGCCCCTCGAAGCCGTAGTCGGTCATGATGCGCCTGAGGTCGGGGTGATCCGAGAAGAAGACCCCGAAAAGGTCCCAGACCTCGCGCTCGAACCAGATGGCGGAGCTGTAGATCTCGCAAACCGTGGGAACGGGTGTGTCCTCGGCGGCCGGCACCTTCACGCGGATGCGCAGGTTGTGCTTGAGAGACAGCAGGTTATAGACAACCTCGAAGCGCTCGGGCCGATCCGGATAATCCACGGCCGTCACGTCCATCAGTTGCTTGAACTGGGCATTGGGATCGTCCCGCAGAACGGTCATGACCTTGAGCAGGCTCTCACGGTACGTCCAGATGATCAGCTCGTCGCACACCGTCTCCGTCTCGAAGATGTCGCCGGGCAGTGACGAGGTCAGATGTTCGCTGAGATCTTTTAGCGTTGGGTTCATCTCTCCACCGATTCGGAAACGAGAAAGCAGTTAGCGCTCGATGACGGCCTGTCTCTTGATTTTCTTCTGCAGCTGCAGAATGCCGTAGAGCAGTGCCTCCGCCGTCGGCGGACAGCCGGGCACGTAAATGTCGACCGGCACGACACGGTCACAGCCGCGGACCACGGCATAGGAATAATGGTAATAGCCGCCGCCATTGGCGCAGGAGCCCATGGAGATCACCCAGCGCGGCTCGGCCATCTGGTCGTAGACCTTGCGCAGTGCCGGCGCCATCTTGTTGGTCAGCGTGCCGGCCACGATCATGACGTCCGACTGGCGCGGGCTGGGGCGGAAAACAGCCCCGTAGCGGTCCATGTCATAACGGCTGGCCGCTGTATGCATCATCTCGATGGCGCAACAGGCCAGCCCGAAGGTCATCGGCCAGAGCGACCCAGACTGTGCCCAGCCCGCCAGCTTGTCCAACTGGGCCACGACAAAGCCCTTGTGCTGAATCTCGTCGCCGACCTCGCGCAGAACGGCTTCCTGGTCTGCACCGGGGTCGAGCGGCGTCTGCCTGAACGTGCTTTCGCTCACTCCCATTCCAGTGCTCCTTTCTTCCACTCATATATAAATCCAATGGTCAACAAGCCAAGGAAGACCATCATCGACCAGAAACCGAACACGCCCAGCTCCCCGAGCGAAACCGCCCAGGGGAAGAGGAAGGCGACCTCGAGGTCGAAGATAATGAAGAGGATGGCAACCAGATAGAAGCGCACATCGAACTTGCTGCGCGCATCGTCGAAGGCCTCGAAGCCGCACTCGTAGGCCGAAACCTTCTCGGTATCGGGGCGCTGACGGGCCACGAGATAGGACGCAATGATCATCACGGTGGCCAGCCCCAAGGCCAGGCCCATGAAGATCAGGATCGGCAGGTATTCCGCCAAAAGCTCGTTCATCGCTCGATCGCTCTCTGACCTCTGCGGTGGCGCCCGTCGGAACCTCCTCTGGAGCAGGCAGGCTCCCGAAAGCGCCCCGCAGCCTTTGCTTGCCACTGCTGTTCTTGGCTTCCAGGCCGTTCCCTCAAGAAACCGCCCGGGCGTTTTCGCGGCGGACTATAGGCCGATCGGCCTGACGGGAAAAGCAAGAAACGACCGGCCCGCCCAACTCGCGCGCACCGGGATGCCCGAAACCAGGACACAGCTTGAGTGGTGCCCCGGTTACCACAGTCCGGCCGGGTTGCAAAACAGCAAAGAGAATGTCGGGAATGCAATGGGATGGCGGGAGTGACGGGACTTGAACCCGCGGCCTCCGGCGTGACAGGCCGGCGCTCTGACCAACTGAGCTACACCCCCTCGCTTTCACGGAGCCGGGCAGGCCAGCATTTCCGTGACGGGAGCGATGACTTACTCCACCGATCTGGGGAGTGTCAAGCAGCCCTGCGCTTCTTCCCGCGTTTTTCTTTCAACTCCTTGCCCGGCTTGGCCCAGCGTCGTTTCAGACAGAGCCACTCACCCGGGTTTTCACGGATCCAGCGCTCGAAGACCGCGTTCACGTTCCGGGTCATCTCCAGTGCCCGAGTGTCAGTGTCCTGCGCCTGCGAGGACGCCGACACCGGCGGTTCGATGATCACGCGGTAGCGTGCGGTTCCCGTACGCAGAATACGCACCGGAACCAGGTCTGTCCCGGTGCGCAGAGCCAGGCGGGCCGGCGCCGTTGTCGTCAGTGCATTGCGCTCGAAGAAGGGAACATGCTCGCCTTCGTCGACACGCTGGTCCATCAACAGGCCGAGGGCCTCCCCGGCGGCAAGGTCCCGCAACAGAACCCGGATGCCACCATGCTTTTCCACCAGCTTCATACCCAGGCGCTGGCGCCAGTTCTGGACCATGGCATCCACCAGCGGGTTGCTCTGCGGGGTATAGACCACGGTCAGGGATCGTCCCATTGCGGGCATCAGGCCGCCCAGGACTTCCCAGTTACCGAGATGCGCCGTGAAGAAGACGGCCGCCGCCCCCTTCCGATCCAGCTCCTCCAGATAGGCATGGTTCTCGATCTCGACCCGCGGGTCTGACGACGAAATGTCGCAGATCCTGCCCAGGTGCGGGAATTCGGCCAGTACGGCCCAGAGATTGCCCCAGCTCTTGCGGATCAAGCGCGTGATTTCTCGCTCGTCCGCTTCCGGAAAGGCGATGCGATAGTTTGCCCGCATATACCGACTGTCTCCCAGGCGCGAGACGACCCTGCGCCCGAACCAGCGCCCCATGGCCGAGGCCAGGTCGACCGGCAGCAGACGGGCCAGTGCCCAGAAAAGCAGCATGAAGACGGCCTCGATACTCCATATGCTGTAGCTGACGGGCGCCGACTGACGTATCGCCTTGCGAAGGCGGTGGAGTCTGCGGGAGAGGCGGCGAGATTTCCGGCGCAAGGCTCGGCTTCCTGCTAGGGGCGAACAGTGAACACTCCGGCCCTGTCTGTGCACGGAACACAGGCGGCAATGCCGGGGCGGGCAAGACATAATCCACGCCAGCGGATTTGAAAACCTTCAAGCGACTCCGGAAGACCGATCACAAATGGTTTCAATAGCCGTTTTGCGGCAAAGCAAAGCTTGCCGCAAAAGCAGCTTTTCATTACTTTTCCACAGTGCAAGGCGCGTGAATCACGACAATTTTCAAGAATAGAGGTCTGGTGTGGCTGTGAAGCTCGGTCCCTGGTCGGGGCGGAAATATTTCCTGAACAAGATGACCCTGCGGGACCTGGTGGGTGCCTACTTCACCCACCATGCCATCATGGCCTACCTGATCCTGGCTGTAGGCTGCATCGCCTATGTCGTTCTCAACCCGGCGAATATCTGGGGCCCCGCGCTTGCAGCTGCCCTGATTGTGCCGCTCTATCCGTTGGTCTGGTACCTGCTGCATCGCTATGTGCTGCATGGACGCTGGCTTTATCGTATGCCGCAAACGGCCGCCCTGTGGAAACGCGTCCACTTCGATCATCATCAGGATCCCAATGACCTGGGCGTCCTTTTCGGTGCGCTCTACACTACGCTGCCGACCATCCTGCTGGTCACCATTCCGCTCGGCTGGGCGATCGCCGGGCCCAGTGGTGCAGCCGCAGCCGTGGCCTCTGGACTGCTCACCACCTGCTTCTACGAATTCTGCCACTGCATCCAGCACCTCCCCTTCCAACCGCGCTGGACCTGGCTGAAGCGCATGAAGAAGCTGCACCTGGCACATCACTTCCATAACGAGCAGGGCAACTACGGTATCACCAACTTTGCAGTAGACCGCGTGCTCGGCACCTACTACAGCCACCCGCGCGAAAAGCCGCGCAGCCCAACGGTCTTCAATCTCGGCTACACGGACGAGGAAGCCTCCCGCTATCCTTGGGTGGCAGCGCTTTCGGACGACCGCCAACAGCCGGGGGCCATGCGCCCGGCCCGCAACCGCTGAGCCTGCCAGTCCGTCTTGATGAAGCACCAGAAAGCGCCGGAAAGGCCGTTATCGAGAGTCGAGATTCATCCGGTCAGCAGCCGGCGTGACCTGGAGGACTTCATTGAGGTTCCCTGGGCCATCTACCGAGACGATCCCAACTGGATACCGCCGCTGAAGCTGGAACGGCGTCTCCACCTCTCAAAAGACAAGAATCCCTATTTCGAGCACGCCGAAGCGGCTTTCTGGACGGCGTGGCGGGATGGCAGGCCGGTCGGCCGCATCTCCGCCCAGGTGGATCGGGCCTGGCTCGAGGTCCATGGCGATGCCACCGGGCATTTCGGCTTCCTGGAGGGCCTGGAGGACCCGGAGATATTCCGCAGTCTGCTGCATACAGCAGAGGACTGGGTGCGCGAACGCGGCATGACCCGTATCACTGGCCCCTACAGCCTGTCGGTCAACGACGAGTGCGGCCTGCTGGTCGACGGCTTCGACACGCCGCCGGCCCTGATGATGGGCCACGCTCGCCCTTATTATGGGCCTTCCGTGGAACAGGCCGGTTATGGCAAGGCGATGGACCTGCTGGCCTATTCGATGGATGTGGCCGACCCGCTGTCCCCCAGGGCACAAAAGCTCGTCGACAAGATGATGGACGACCCCAAACTCAAGCTTCGTCCTTTGGATATGAAGCGCTATGAGGAAGACCTGCATCTCATCGTCGACATCTTCAATGACGCCTGGTCGCAGAACTGGGGCTTCGTTCCCATGACCGAAGGCGAAATCCGGAATCTGGCAAAAAGCATCAAGCCGATCATCGAGCCCGAGTTCGTCTGCATTGCAGAATACGATGGAGAGCCTGCTGCCATGACCGTGACCTTGCCGGACGTCCATCGCATGGCAGCGGACCTGAACGGCAAACTTCTGCCCTTCGGCTGGGCCAAACTGCTCTGGCGTCTGAAATGCGGGCAATGCGACAGTGGCCGGCTGCCGCTCCTGGGCGTACGCAGGAAATTCCAGAGCTCGAGCCAAGGGGCAGCACTTGCCCTGGGTGTGATCAACAGGGTCTATAGCTATCACCGGCAGCATGGTAAAAGGCACGCGGAACTGTCCTGGGTCCTCGAAACCAACAGGCCGATCCAGCGCATGATCGAAATGGTCGGCGGTGTCGCCTACAAGACCTACAGGATCTACGAGAAGGACCTGGCGTGACCCACGGTAAAGCGGCTTTCACCGCCCTTGTCCTGGCCGGACAGCGGCCGGGGATGGACCCTCTGGCCCGGCATTGTGGTATGGACCTGAAATGCATGGTTCCTGTTGCCGGTCTTCCCATGCTCCAGAGGGTGGTCACGACGCTGGACAGGAACGATGCCATCCAGCGCATCTTCGTCAGCCTGCCCGCCCCCTCGGCGCTCGATGACCTGGAGGCACTGGCACCGCTACGGCAAAACGGGCGCCTCCAGGCGGTGCAGAGTGCCAGCAGTCCCAGTGCCAGCGTGGCAGAGTTCTGCAAGACCCATTGGCAGGCCGGCGAACCCCTCCTGGTCACCACGGCCGATCATGTCCTGCTGAATGATGAAATACTTGGACTGTTCCTTGACCAGGCTCGCAAGAACGGGGGCGACATCGCTGCCGGCCTGACACCTTCTGCGCCCCTGAAAGCCGCCTATCCCACCTCGAAACGGACCTATCTGCATTTTCGCGATGAAGCGTACAGCGGCGCCAACCTCTTTGCCCTGCTGACTCCGCGTGCCCAATCGGCTGTGGCGTTCTGGCAGGGTGTGGAGCAGGATCGCAAGAAGCCATGGCGCATAGCACGGCGTGTCGGCATGAAGGCCCTGATCGCCTATCTTGCACGGCGTCTGACCCTCGAGGAGGCCATGCAGGCGCTTTCGAAAGCGGCCGGAGCTGAGGCAAGAGCCGTCATCCTGCCGATCGCGGAAGCCGCCATCGATGTGGACAAGCCGGAAGATCTGACCCTTGTCGAGACGATCCTGGCCGAGCAGGCCGCAAACACCTGAGTCGCGGACGGCTGAGGTCAGAAAGGAACCTTGCATTACTTGTACAGATTGGCGCATATATCCGACATCCACCTTCCACCGCTGCCGAAACCCCGGCTGCGGGAGTTGATGAACAAACGCTTGCTGGGGTGGCTGTCCTGGCAGAAGCGCCGACGCCATATTCACCGGCTCGAAGTCCTGGATCGGCTGCTCGAGGACCTTGGGGACCAGGCTCCCGATCATGTCGCCGTCACCGGCGATCTCGTGAACCTTTCCCTGCCTGACGAGTTCACGGCCGCCGCGCGTTGGCTCCAAGCCGTCGGGCCTGGCGATCAAGTCAGTGTCGTCCCCGGAAATCATGATGCCTATGTCCCTCTGGATCACAGCCAAGGGCGGGCAGAGTGGGACCCCTACATGACCTCGGACGCGAGCGGACTGGCCGGCTTCCCCTACCTGCGCCGGCGCGGCCCCCTGGCGCTCATCGGTCTTTCGACGGCAGTGGCCACGGCTCCCGGCCTTGCCAGCGGGGAACTGGGCGAGACCCAATGCCGGGCCCTTGAAGAGCTGCTGCAGGACAACCGGGACAGGGCCCGCGTGGTCCTGCTCCACCACAGCCCCCTGCCCGGCGTCAGCAAGGCACGGAAGGCTCTGCGCGATGCCGTGCGTTTGCGCGAGATCCTGCAGCAACAGGGGGCGGAACTGGTCCTGCACGGACACGAGCACCGCGTCATCGCCGGGCAGCTTGAAGGTCCGGGTCAACCTGTCCCCGTGATCGGCGCTCCCTCGGCCTCCGCTCTGCCCAGCGGACGCAGGCCAGGGGCCCAGTATTACATCTACGGGGTCGAGCAGACGGAGGCGGGCTGGAGGGTCACCGTGGAGACCCGTGGCTATCAGCCGCACGAAGGGCGCTTCATTGCTGTTTCCAACGCACCAGCTATACTCGGTGCCCTGTCTGGATAATCCGGTGGCGTAATGCCCATTTTCGACCGTTACATACTACGGCAGATCTTCCCGCCGCTGGCCTTCACCCTGCTGATCGCATTGCTGGTCCTCCTGGTGGAACGGATGCTGCGCGTCCTGGATTCCGTCCTCGGATCCCAGGGCACGATGCAGGTGGTCTTCGAGCTCCTGGCCTATCTTGTCCCGCATTACCTGGGCCTGGCGCTTCCCATGGCTCTGTTCCTTGGAATCTATTTTGCCTTTCGCCGACTCAGCCGCGAAAGCGAGATGGATGCCATGCTTGCCTCCGGGACAGGTCTGCACCAGCTCCTACGCCCCGTTCTGCTCGCGGCCGGCTTGATGACCCTCGTTGCCGCACTGCTTTTCAACACGCTGCAGCCGCACAGCCGCTATGCCTATCGTTCCGTGCTGTCCTCGGTCCAGAACATGTCCATCGAAGCCCTGATTCAGCCCGGGGTCTTCGTCAGCAACGAGAACACCACGCTGATGGTCGAGGAAATCTCATCGGACCGCAGGCAGTTCAGGCGCATTTTCATCCACGAGGAAGACAAGCAGGCCGACGAGGCTGCCACGATCACGGCACGGGAAGGAATCCTGACGGAGACCGATGATGACAGCCCACCCTTCGCACAGCTCTTCAACGGCGTGCGTTTGACGACTTCGGTGGATCCGACAGAGGCCGAGGGCCCGCGCGAACCGGAATCGGGAGAGGAGCGCAGTGACGGTCTGCTGCGGTTCGAGGAAATGCAGACACGTCTGGGCGAGGATGCCTACGACGCCGTCCAGCCGCGCGGCGAGGACGAACGCGAATACACGATTCCCGAGCTCTGGGCCCTCAAGGACAGTCCGCCGGAGGGCATAGAGCGCTCCCGGTTGCTCGCCGAGATGAACGAACGGCTGGTTCGCATCGTTTCCGTTCTGGTTCTGCCCTTCGTGGCCATTCCCCTCGCCCTCAGCAACCGGCGCAGCCAGCGCTCTTCCGGGGTCGCTGTGGGCGTTGTCACGCTGCTGGCCTTCAACGAGGCACTGCAGCAAGGCGTGCGCATGGTGCGGCGAGAGCAGCTGGAGCCTTTCCTGGGGATCTGGGGCCCCCTGATCATCTTCTTCACTGGATCCATGATTCTCTTCCTCACCACGGCCTTTCGCGTCCCCCGGTATCAGGGCACCGGAATCATTGATCGGGTGACCACGGCCTTCGGAGCCTTGATGGAGAAACGACGCGCACGCAGGAGTGCGTCATGAGAACCCTCGACCGCTACATGACGCGCCTGTTCCTGTTGCGCTTCCTGCTGATCCTGCTGGCGGGCTCGGTATTCATCCTGACGCTCGATATCATGGAGGTTTCCAACGATATCGCGGAGATCGAGGCCGATAGCGAATTGAGCGCAACCCTGCAGTACGCGCTTTGGCGCTTTCCCTCTTTTCTCTCTCAGCTGCTGCCCATTGCCACCTTGCTGGCTGCGCTTCTGATGTTCGCCGAGATGCAGCGCAGCAGGGAACTGGTCTCGCTCTGGAACAGTGGCATCTCTCCCATTCGACTCATGCGCGGCCTGCTGCCGGTAGGCTGCCTGCTGGCAGCGATGCAGTTCACCCTGGATGACCAGATCCTGCCCGAGACAACCGTCCAGCTGAGGGAATGGCAGGTCGGCGAATTCAGCGAAGCGACCGACCTCGCCGGCAGTGATGGCCAGGTCTGGCTGCGCAGCGGCAGCGACTATCTGCGCATCTCGCAGGAAAGCCTGGGCGACGAGAACCTGAAGGACCTGACCCTCTTCCGTCGCGACGACCGGGGCCTGCTCTACGAGCGCCTCGATGCGGAATCGGCACAGAGAACGTCCAACGGATGGCTGCTGCGCGAGGTGACACGCCAAGGGGAAGCCCAGACTGCCCCCGAGACACTGCCGGTCTATCTCTGGGATGGCAGCATCGAGCCCGAGGGTCTGCAATTGCTGGCCCGACCGCCGCGGGAGCTCTCACTCGCCCAGCTGGCCGAACTGATCAGCCACGACAGCTATGGCCAGCGCTCGCCCCAGGTTTACCAGACCTGGATCCACGCACGCGTGACCCAGAGCCTCACGCCCATCCTGCTGCTTCTTCTGGCCGTCGCCTGGGGACAGGACTACAGGCGCTCCGGCACACTGACACGCCTGATGGTGGGAGGGGTCGCCATCGGCTTCAGTTTCTTCGTGCTCAACGGAACCTCTGTCGCGCTCAGCGAAGTCGGAGCCATGCCCAGCTGGATGGGGGCCTGGGCCCCCTTCACTGCCATGACCTGCCTGATCGCCTATCTGGTCGTGCGCAGAGAGGCTTCGGAGCCCATACAGCTGCGCTCAACACAGGAAACCACGGCCGATGCAACTTGACCCGCAGCGATACCAGGCCTAAGGCACGGGCCTGCCGCTTCTCTCTTCCCCTTCCGATTCAGTGAGCCACATGACTCCGGGTCTCGTCAGCAACCCTCTCAGCCAGCAGAACAAGCAGGGCATGGACCGGCTGGAAGCCGTGGCAGGTGACTTCCCCGGCCTTCACCACGAGCGGCTGGGGAACATCCAGGATCTGCCCGCCGCGCTCGATCGCCTGGCCGAGGCCGGCGTGAACCTGCTGATCCTCAACGGAGGGGATGGAACGGTCCAGGCCGCCATGACCGAGGTCCTGGAACGTCGTCCCTGGGGTGAGACTCCCCCCGTCTTCGCCCTTCTGCAGGGCGGCATGACCAACATGACCGCCATCGACGTGGGACTGCGCGGCCGGCCCGCGAAGGCCCTGGCGCGACTGCGGGACCGACTGGCGGACGACACCCTCGACCCTGTCCTGCGGCGGCGCAGAATCCTCCGCCTGGAAGGCGCCCTGGATGCAGCGCCGCAGCGCGGAATGTTCTTCGGCGCTGCCGCCATCTACCAGGCTATCCAGCTTTGCCGCACCAAGGTGCATCCCCTCAATATCGAGGCCGACTGGGCGGCCGGACTGACCCTGGCACGCCTGCTGGCCGGTTGGGTGTTCGGCGGCAAGAGCCGCAACGAGATCCACGGCGAGACGATAGCCACGGCCATCGACGGCGCTCCCGCTGACACCCGACACGAGCTGCTCGCCATAGCCACCACGCTGGATCGCCTTGTCCTGGGATCACAGCCCTTCTGGAACCAGAATGGCAAGCCGCTGCGCTATACGGCCATTTGCCATCCTCCGCAGTCGTTGCTGCGGCATAGCCTGAAGGTTCTCTACGGCGGCAATGAGCGGCGGCTCCCCGAGGCGTGTTATCGCAGCTGCGGGGCGGAAGCTCTGGAACTGACCCTGGAGGGTCCCTTCACGCTGGACGGCCAGTTCCACGAGCCGGACCCGCAGCGCCCCTTGCGCCTCAGTGCCCCGGACCACCTGGACTTTGTGCGGCTGTAGGATTCCCCATGAGCGAGCTTCCGAACAGCCTGCTGCACCTCATCGATCAGGAAACAAACCAGCCCGCCGACCCGGCGATCCACCGGATTGCCGAAGCTGCCTGTCAGCGCGCCACCCAGGGTCGACCGGATGCCGTGCTCTCCGTGTTGTTCTATGGCAGCTGCCTGCGCAGCGGAGTGCCGCACGACAGTCTCGTCGATCTCTATCTTCTGGTGGACAGCTATGACTCCGTTCATGCCGGTACCCTCATGCGCCACCTGAACCGGCTTTTGCCCCCCAACGTCTATTACATCGAAATCGCTCACGAAGGCCGGACCGTTCGCGCCAAGTATGCCGTCATGACTCTCGACCAGTTCGCCCGGCGCGTGGGACCTGCCGGCTTCCACCCCTACTTCTGGGCACGCTTCGCACAGCCCACCGGCATACTGGCCGCCCGTGACGAGGAGAGCCGGCAGGAAACGGTGGCAGCGCTCGCCCGCGCCACGGTAACTCTGGCACGCGCGGCCCGGGGCCTGTTTGGACAGACGCCCCCACCCGAGGTTCTTTGGACCCGCGCCTTTGCGGAAACCTACCGGACCGAACTGCGGGCCGAGGACGGCGGACGGGCGCGCCAGCTCTATGATCGCTACGGGGACCGTTACGACCGGATCTGGGAGTGCCTGCAGGCCGAAGGGTTATTGAGCGAAACCCTCTCAACTTCCGAGGGGGCGAGGCGCTGGCTCATGCGCCGTCTGGCCGGCAAGCTGCTGTCCGTGCTGCGCCTGGCCAAAGCGGCCTTCACCTTCACCGATGGCCAGGCTTACCTGCTCTGGAAGATCGAGCGGCACTCGGGCGTGCGGGTGGCCCCCACCGCCTGGCAAAAGCGACACCCCCTGCTCTCGGCACCGATCCTGGCCTGGAGACTCTACCGCCGCGGCGGCTTCCGCTGAACGAATCGCCTCAGCCGCGCAGCGAAGCCGTTGTATCCTGGGCCTGCCATTCCGCGAGAATCTTGGCGAAGCGGGTGCAAACCTCCTGGATCTGCGCCTCGCTGTGAGCCGCCGAAACCGAGCAGCGCAGCAAGCAGACCCCGTTCGGAGTGCCCGGCGGAATGGCCAGATTGACGTAGACGCCTTCCTCCACCAGCCGGTTCCAGAAATAGACCGCTGTCTGCTCGTCGGCCAGGCGCACGGCGATCACCGGACTGGCCGGAGCGCAGATCTCGAATCCCAGGGAACTCAAGCCCTCGTACAGGGCATCTGCATTGCGCCACAGCTTGCGTATCAGGTCGGGATTCTGCTCGATCTTCTCGATCGCCTTGGTCACCGTGACCACGCTGGCCGGCGAGGCAGAGGCCGTGAACATGTAGGGCCGGCTGCAGTAGCGCAGACGATCGAAGTGCGGATGGTTGGAGGCGCCGAAGCCACCGATCGCTCCCAGGCTCTTGCTGAAGGTCCCGGCCACGAAGTCCACGTCGTCCTCGACGCCGCAGGCTTCGGCAACGCCGCGCCCATGCTCGCCCATCACCCCTAGGGAATGGGCCTCGTCCACCAGGATGAAGGCGCCATGGCGTTTCTTGACCTCGATGAATTCATTCAGTGGTGCAATATCCCCCAGCATTGAATAGATACCCTCGACAATGACGAGCGCGACGCCGTCCTCGTTCTTCAGACGGGACAGGCGGCGATCCAGGTCGGCGGGATCGTTGTGGCGGAAGCGGATCAGGGTCGCACCGCTGAGGCGGCAGCCGTCATAGATGCTGGCATGGGAATCGGCATCCAGTAGGATGGTGTCCTTGGGTCCCGCCAAACCGGCAATCATGCCAAGGTTGGCCTGATAACCCGTGGGGAACACGATCGCCGACTTGCATTTCAGGTAGCGGGCGATCGCCTGCTCCAACTGCTCGTGGAGCACATAGCTGCCGTTGGCGATCCGCGAGCCCGTGGTTCCCGTCCCCTGCTCGCGCATGGCTTCGCAGCCGGCCTCAATACAATCCGGATCGAAGGTCAGGCCCAGATAGTTGTTGGTTCCCACCAGGATGGTCCGGCGTCCGTTGATCAGAGCTTCGGTGGGCGAGAGGATCTTGTCCATGCGCAGGCCGAAGGGATTGAGGCCAGCCTGCAACAGGCTGTCCCGGCGCGATGCAATCGTCTCGTACTTGTCGAAGATATCCATGACGTCAGCCAGCATCCTTCTGCTTCTGAACGGCAGACACCAGGTCATCCACGGTGCGCAGTTCCCCCACGAGATTGATGGGAATATCGATCTCGTACCTGTCCTCGATCTCCATGATGATATCCATGGCCGCCACGGAATCGATGTTCAGATCGCTGTTGAGATCGGTAGTCTCGGCGATCTTGATCTTATTGCGGTTGTATTGCTCCAGAATTCCGCAGATATCCTGGAATACGCTGTCGCTGTTGTCCTGCATCTCTTCCATGATCCGTTCGATCCTTCGGCCTTCACGCCTAGGGGCGGCGATGATCTACAGCCACCCCTGCTGTTTATACCAGTTCAAGGTCTGGGTAAAACCGTCTGAAAACATCCTGGGCGCGGGACAGTCCGGCAGCAATCGACGCCAGTTCCCCCTGCTGCGCCAGTCCGGGAAGGTCAGTTCGCGCAGCTTGCCCGGCGTGAAAACGCTTGCACGCCCCAAGGCCCGGGAGACAGTCTCGCTGCCCCAGGCAACGGGATAGACGGACGCGGGGGGCAGTTGTATCAGCCGGACCCTGCGCCCCAGCGCCTGCCCGGCAATCGCTGTCAGTTCCGGCCAACTGTAGCCCTCCGGCGCCTCGTCGTTGGGCTCCAGGCAGATGCCGCTGGGAAGCTCCGCCTCCAGCGCGGCAATCACAGCCTCCGCCAGATCCTCCGCATGAATCAGGGAAAAGCGATTGCTCCTGCGCCCCGGCACGACCAGCAGGCCGCGGTTCATCTGCTGAAACAGCGGCAGGGTCGCACGGTCCCCGGGCCCATAGACAGCCGGCGGACGGAAGGTGGCGACCTCCAGGTTGCCGGCCCAGGCTCGTACCGCCTCCTCGGCCGCGCGCTTGCTTTGCGCATAGGCGGAAATATGCGGCTCGCGTGCCGCAAGTGAGGAAATGTAGATAAAGCGTTCCACGGACCCGGACCGTCCTGCCAGTTCCGCCAGGCTTTCCGTGGCATCGGCATTGATGCGACGGAATTCCCCGGCATCGCGTGCCTTGATCAGGCCCGCACAGTGCACCACGGCCGTGGTGCCGGAGATCAGCTCTTTCAGGGCCGCCTTGTCCTCCAACCCGCCGGCAATCACCTCCACCATTCCCTCGGCAGGGGCGGACGGCAATGTTTCCACCATGGAGCGCCAGGCTTCAGGCCGGCGCAGCAAGAGGCGAATACGACAGCCCTTCTGAACAAGCCGGCGCAGCAGAAAGGATCCGACAAAGCCCGTCGCTCCGGTCAGGGCTACAGCCGGCGCGACATCGAGTCTTCCGGTCATGCCTGAACCGCTTTCCGCGGAGACTTCGGCCGCAAGCTTCAGTCCGAACCGACAGCCATGGCAAGTACGGGGGCGTCCTGCTGGCTGTCCTGCAGGTCTTCGTTCACATCGCGGATACGTCCTGCGACATAGTCCGCCTTGGCAGCAGCCCGGCTGAGCTTGCCTGAAGACGTGAAGGTCAGCGACCGCGGCGGCGCCAGCACCACATCGCACCCGACCCCGGCTGTCTTCTGAACGATGGCGGCAACATCCCGGCGCATCGTCTCCCGCGCCTCAGGATCGGGCGTGCGGCATTCGACCACCAGTACGACACGCTCGTTGTCCTCATCATCGCCAAGGGCGAAGGCGGCAATGTCGCCGGCGCGCACGCCGTCGAGCTTCTCGACGGCCCATTCCAGGTCCTGCGGCCAGATATTGCGCCCGTTGCTGATGATCAGATCCTTGCTGCGGCCCGTGATCACCAGTTCGCCATCCACGAGATAGCCGAGGTCGCCGGTGTCCAGCCAGCCATCGGGCGTGATCACGGCCCGGGTCGCCTCCAGGTCACGGTAGTAGCCCTGCATCAGGCTGGGTCCCTGCACGCAGACCCGGCCGATGGAACGTTCCGGCAGCCTCTGGTCATCGGTATCGCGAATCTCCACCGCATGGCCCGGCAGGACCCGGCCGCATTTGACGAAGGTGCGCACCGAGGCCGCGGCCCCATCCCGCCCGTGGGAGACAGGCACGGCAACGCCTCTCAACGCGGCACTTTCGCGATCCACATGGTCCAGCTGCAGGCCGGTATTCAGACGCGTGAAACTGACGGCGAGCGTGGATTCGGCCAGGCCATAGCTGGGCAGGAAGGCCTTGGGGTCGAAGCCGCTTTCTGCGAAGCGCTCGGCAAAGCCCTGGAGCACGCTGGCACGAACCATTTCACCACCGATGCCGGCCACGCGCCACTGCGACAGCTCGAACTGGGCCGGATCCACGTTCGTCGAACGCCGGAGACAGAGATCGTAGCCGAAGGTCGGGCTGAACGAGATGGTCCCCCCGTATTCCGAGAGAATCCTGAGCCACAGCATCGGCCGGCGCGCGAAGGTCGTTGTCGCCAGGTAGTCGATGGAAATCTGCGACAGGGCCGGTGTAAGGAAAAACCCGACCAGTCCCATGTCGTGATAGAGCGGCAGCCAGGAGGTGGCCCGGTCACCGGGCTGCAGGGCCAGGCCGTGCTGGCCGATGCCGCGCGCGTTGCTGGTAATCGCCTTCTGGGTCACCAGGACACCACGCGGCATGCTGGTACTGCCCGAGGAGAACTGGATGTAACAGGGATCCTGGCGCTCCAACGGGCGCAGGAAACCGTTCTTCGCGCTCATTTCGCGGAACTCGGCGTGGCTGCCGACACGGGCAACGTTGGCTTCGACCGCAGCCTCGCGCAGCATGTCGATCAGATCCTCGGAAGCAACAGCAGCGGAAACGGCGGCGCGCTTCATCATGGCGCCCAACCGCGCCACATAGGCCTCGCGCCCGCCGAGATTGACGCTGAGCGGCAGCGGCACCGGAACGATGCCTGCATACTGACAGGCAAAGAAGAACACGAAGAATTCCGGCCGCGTCTCCGCGATCAGGGCAACCCGGGAACCACGTTCCAGCCCCGATGCAACAAGGCGGGGCGCAAGATCCAGTGCTTCCTCGCGGATTTCCCGATACGTCATGCCCCGATTGAGAACGCCGCGCTCGGAGAAGAAGTTGCATCCGGTCTGTCCCCGGGCGGCATAGTCCAGACCTTCCGCCAGGGTTTCGAATTCCCCGACTCGAAGGGGCAGGGTCTCATTTGTCGTGATTGTCGAACGCGTCATACCCGGTCTGTTCCGTCCCGTTGTTCACTGGCCCGTATCTGTCTGTCAGGTTTTTTGCCGTCTGATCACCGTCTGCGTCCCCTTGCACACGGTCAACATGCTGGATAAACGAACAAAACCCCCCGGTACCTAGACCTGTCAGATTCTCACCGGAGCCCTCAAGATATCCCCTCAACATTCTCTGCCAAGTATCTGGTTCAGGCTGGATTCTGCCACAAGTCTGGCACCTCTTATGGTTATAAGGATTCAGAGGCCAGAGATGAAATGAAATCGAGTTTCAGTTCCCCATCCGGCCATCAGCCGCAGATGGCGCAATAAGGTGCTGACAATAAGGAATTTTTTCGAGATCCGAAAAGTCGCCCGTGAAAGAATATAACCGAATGTTGCAGTGCCCCCGGCTGGCATGCCCATGCCCCCAGCAGAAACCGCGCTACAGGCAGGCCGTCACCCCCCGATCCGCAGGGTCAAGTCCCCGCCCCCTCGAGGCTTGCACTTCGCCCCCGGAGGCGCGTTAACTGGAGTCGTTACGTAGGCCGAAGGAAGGCAGAGTTACCATGTATCTCGACGTCTATCTCGACACCATCTGCCCCTGGTGCTTCATCGGCAAACGCCGCCTGGAACAGGCATTCGCTCTCTGGCAGGGGAAACCCCCGGAGATCCGCTGGCGTCCCTATCAGCTCAATCCCGAAATGCCGCGCGACGGTATGGACCGCGCAAGCTATCTGCGCATGAAGTTCGGTTCGGACCGCGGGGCGGAACGTGTCTATCAGTCGATTGCCCAAGCTGGAGCGGCTGAAGACCTGAATTTCGACTTCGCGGCCATCCGACGCACGCCCAACACACTGGACTCCCATCGCCTGATTCGCTTTGCCGAGCGCGATAACCTGCAGGACAGGGTCCTGGAGCGCCTGCTGCAAGCCTACTTCATGGAAGGGGCCGACCTGGGCGACAAGCAGGTCCTCGCCTGCCTGGCGGAGGAATGCGGCCTGCCGCGCCAGAAGGTCGAAAGCTATCTCGCCGGAGAGGAGGACCGGGAAGCCATCCGGAAAGAGGACACCACTGCGCGGTTGAGCGGCGTGGTCGGGGTGCCCTGCTTCATCGGCAACGGACACTACGCCCTGCCCGGTGCACAGCCGCCCGAGGCTCTGGTCCGGCTTTTCGAACTGGCCCAACAGGATGGCACCGACGCCCCGCCGGCGGCTTAGACACGCTTTCCAAGTCCAGTTCTCTAACGGCGTTCAGGGATCTTGTGAGCGTGCGGGCGCGATCTCCACGTCGACTTCGAAAGCGCAGCTTTCCCGGTCTCGCCGGGTGGTGCGCGCAAAGCAATCCATGCGATCCCGGTTGACCGGCGTCAGTTCGATCTCGCACCCAGCAGGCCCGGGGACGGTGGCCACGCGCACCTGGCAATAACTGCCTCTATCGTTGGCAAAGGCATAGCCCAAGCTTTGCACAACGACGCCGTTATCCGGAAATTGCACCAGGGCATGCGAGGACGCCTGGGCTGGAATCTTCTCCACCGGCGAACGGTGCCAGTCTCCATATTGCGAGTGTAATTCCAGCCGTTCACCGCTGGTGTTGCGGAAGACGACCGCGCCCTCCGCCGCACCCAGCGGCTCCGTACTGATCGCAACAAATACGCCAAGAGCCGGTAGGCACCACCATCCTGGCCCACGCACTGGGCGTGCCCGACTTCCTGTCATGCCTCTTTCCCGACCGCCCTGCGCGCTGCCTGCAGCTGGCGATGGAGCTGCAGCCCGTCGCCTTCCCTGCGCTGTAAAACGGGCTTCGGCGCTGGCTTGCCGAACAGCCAGCCCTGCGCCAGGCGCAGATTGAGTTCACGCAGCCTGGCCGCCTGGGTTTCCGTTTCCACACGCTCGGCCACGATCTCGATCTCCAGATCGTCGCAGATGCGTTTCAGGCCCCGCAGCATGGCCAGGTCACGCGAAGTCCGCCCCATCTCGCGGATGTAACGCCCATCGATCTTGATCCCGTCCACCGAAAGCGCATGCAGATAACGGAACGAGGCCGCTCCCGCGCCAAAATCATCCAGAAAGACGCGATGGCCCAGCATGCGCAGCCGCTGGATGACGCGATGCGCCGCCTCCAGGTCGGTCAGCTCGGCGCTTTCCGTGACTTCGAAGATCAGCTGCCGCGAAATCGCGCTGTTGGCTTTCAGCAAGCTCTCCAGGCTCTTGATGAAAACAGAGTTCAGGATCGAGTGACCGGACAGGTTCACGGCCAGTTTCAGGCGGGAGTCGCTGCGTTCTCGGGAGAGCAGGTCCACGGCGTGATGACAGACCGCCAGGTCGAAATCGCAGATCAGTCCGAGGTTCTCCGCGAAATCCAATTTCTCTTGAGGGGACCCCCCTTCCTCGAAACGAACCAGCAGCTCGAAGTGCTCGGGCCGGCGATCGGCCAGCCGGACGATCGGCTGGTAGAGGAAGCGGAATCGCCGCTGCGCCAGGACCTGCCGGAAATCCTCCATGCGTTGCAGTGTCTCGCGCACGGAACTCTCGATGACGCTGGGCAGATCCTCACCCGGAATATGCCCGCTGCTTGCAAACCGGTCAGTGGCATAGGCGATGGCCCGGATCATGTCGGCCGACTCCAGGTCGCGATCCTGCAGCGACAATACGGCCCCGCGAACCGGCAGTCCCTCTCCATTCGGATCCGCCTTGCGCAGGGTGTCCGCGAGACGTCGGGTCAGATCCTGTGCCACCAGCGAACTCCGATGAACAAGACCGAAACGCTCCTCGGAGAGACGGGCCACCGTCTGCCCGTCGACGGCACGAGCGCGCAGGAAACCGCTGATGCGATCCAGAAGAGCGCGGCCGCCCCCTTCCGTCAGGCGAGCCCTCAGCTGACCGAGCCCTTCCAGGTCCAGCAGGGTCATGGAGACGGGCTGGTCCAGCTCGCGTGCCTGTCGCAACGCGCGGTCGACGGCACGCGGGAAGGCCGTCCCCTGCAGCAGCTGGCTTTCGGGATCGCGTGGACCGACCGGTACCGCCGGTGTCTGGACCCCGCGCATGGACAGGGTGCAGTGGACGAGCGACTCGCTGTCCGGCAGGCAACAGAGCCCCAACGTGGCCTGGCATCTTTCGCTTTCGGAAACCGCCAGCCGCACGGTCAGCGGACCGATTCGCTCTCCGCCTCCCAGGCCGGAGATCAGGCCACGCACGAAGGCTCGATCCTCCGGAGCGATCAGGTCCTCGAACGACTGTCCGATCAGCTGCGTTTCCCTCTGCCCCGTCAGGCTCTCCGCGGCACCCGCAGCAAAGCGGACGACAGCGGTGCGATCCATTTCGAGCAGCAGGTCCGCTCCTGCAAAGGAAAAGGCAAGAAGACGTGGCAGATGAGACGTTAGAGACATCAAGGCCCGAGCAGCTTTCTCGACAAGAGGCTTCGACACGCCAATGGGAAAACGCACACGCAGCGAAGCAAAGACGCTCTGGCAGTCTAGACCCCGCCCTTATAAGGAGAGGTTAACGACGGCGCACCGCGATCCGATGCGAAGCCCTCAGGAAGCTTGCTGTTGCGGCAGGAAGATCATCCGTACGAAGGTGCGGAAGAGCCGCACCTGGCGCGGCAGCGCCTGCGGGTCCTCGGTCAAGCGGGACAGCACGATCCCGCCGTCCACCAGGGCCTGTGCCATGTCGGCCAGATCGTCGAGATCAATCTCCACACTGGGCGTATAGATCGCGGCAATCGCGCTCAGTCGCGACCGGAAAAGCTCTCGCCAGCCCAGGAAGCCCTGCAGGGTCAAGTCCCGTACCTCGCGGCTGAACAGACGATCCTGATAGACATAGGACGCGACAAGGCAACCGGGATGCGTGCCCGGCAGGTCCGACATCATCTCCTCGAACAGCCGCAGGCCGACCAGGAAGCTGTGCAGGGGGTCCTCGTGCAGTTCGTCGGCCCGGCGCAGGATATCGGCGAACATTGCGTCGTGCTCGGCGATGTAGCGCTCCATCATGGCTCGCGCCAACTCGTTCTTGTCCCGAAAATGATAGAAGAAGGCGCTCTTGGTAACGCCGGCGCCCGCGATCAGTTCCTCGATGGAGGTGGCGGCAAAACCCTTTTCCAGGACGGCAGTTTCCGCCTGAACCAGGATACGCTCGCGCGCAGCGCCGCGTTTCGTCGGCAATGACAGCGTCATTGTTCTGTACCAAGAGTCCAGTTGCCGGTTGATCCCTGTTCGAGACAACCTTTCACAACCAGTGTTCATTACCTTGAGGACAGAGAGTATCTGCGGTTCCCGCGCTTCTGGCAATCACTGTACCGCATGACGGCTATTGCCCCTCCTCGAACAGCCCTACTGTCCAGCGCACACGGGGCTTCGTCCCCTCTCTCAAGAAACTGGAACAAAAGGGCAAATTCTGATGACCATTGAGGATTCCTAGAAACAGGCGGCAAGTGGAGTCTCCCGAAAGAGTCTCGACCTATACGAAATCGCACTGCAGGAGCTGCTGTGCTACCGCAATGACCCTGCGGCCACCGTTGAGGCGGCTCTGGAAGACAGTCCTGCCTTCGTAATGGGCCATGCCATGAAAGCCTGGCTTTACCTTCTGGGAACCGAGCCCGCCGGCCTGCCGGTGGCACGCGACAGCCTGAAGGCCGCCGAGGGGCTCCCGGCCACAGCGCGTGAGAAAGCCCATCTGAAGGCCGCCGGCCTGCTGGCGGAGGGCAAGTGGCACGCGAGCGGGCGGGTGCTCGAAGATCTCGTTCACGATTACCCTCACGACCTGCTGGCCCTGCAGTCCGGCCACCTGGTGGATTTCTATACCGGAAACTCCCGCATGCTGCGCGACCGGATCGCCCGTGTTCTGCCGGCATGGGACGGTCAGCAGACAGGCTATCACGGCGTCCTGGGCATGCTGGCGTTCGGCCTCGAGGAAACCGCCGACTATGCGCGGGCCGAAGCCTATGGCCGGCGCGCACTGGAACTGGAACGGCGGGATGCCTGGGCCCAGCATGCCGTGGCACATGTCATGGAGATGCAGAACCGCTACGACGATGGCATCGCCTGGATGACCGCGGACACCGAGGCCTGGTCGCAGGACAATTTCTTCGCCGTACACAACTGGTGGCATCTCTCGTTGTTCCATCTGGAGCAGGAGGACATCGATCGTGTCCTGGAACTCTATGACGGACCGATCGCCGGCAGCGGCTCCACTGTGCTTCTCGAGCTGGTGGATGCCTCTGCGCTGCTCTGGCGCCTGCACCTGCGCGGCCTGAACCTTGGCGGACGCTGGACAGCCCTGGCCGAGGTCTGGGCGCCTCTCATCAAGACCTCGGATTACGCCTTCAACGACGTTCACGCCGCCATGGCGTTCGTGGGGGCCGGCCGCGCGGACCTGATGGATGATTTGCTGGACATGCAGACTGCGGCCCTGGAGAGCGAAGCGGACAATGCGCTCTTCACCCGCGCGGTCGGCCGCCCGCTGTGTCTTGCCCTGAAAGCCTTCGGCGAAAGGGATTACACGTCGGTCCTCCGCCTGTTGCGGCCGGTGCGCAACCAGGCCGCCCGTTTCGGCGGCAGCCACGCCCAGCGGGACATCATCGATCTCACGATGATCGAAGCTGCCCTGCGCGGCGGCGAGGACACGTTGGCCAAGGCCCTGATCGCTGAACGCGCCTTCCTGCGGCCCGACAGCCCGCTGACGGCCCTCTTCCGCCAGCGCAGCGAGACCCTGCGGCAGGCTGCCTGAGCGATAGCCGTGTCAAGGTTGCGTGTCAGGGCCGGGGTCAGTCATATCTGCCCCGGCCCGCGCGCAACCCGTCAGCCTCTCCTCCCCGATACGCAATACCGCGCTGTAGGCGAAGAAGTGACCTGCCATACTGTCGCGACAGGGATTGCGACGCAACTCAAGGACGATTTCCTGGCCGTCCAACTGTCCCGGACTGTAACGCCAGAGGCGACCCTCGACTTGCGGGGAAGGAGTTGCGAAGGTCCACTCCTCGATCTCCGCAGCGACACGCGACACCCGGGTTTCCGAGAGTCCCACCCGGAACGACCAGAAGGGCTCGTTGCCCCCGGCTTTCCAGAGGAAGTCCTGGTCTTCGGCGCAACCTGCCGTTTCATGAGCGGCATGTTCCAGGCTGACGATCTCGAGTCCCTCATCCTGCTCCTTGGCCAGGATATCGACGAAGATGCGATCGGTCCCTCCCTGCCCCAAGTCGCTCATCAGACCCTCCAGCCGCTCTGTTCGCGTGACGTCGCGAAGCGGCCGCGAGGAGTCGGCCTCGCAAGCCTCAAAGACGACCCCTGCCTCCGTCCGGAAGGCATGGCCTCGAAGGCGCACCTCCTCTTCCGCCTGCTCCGGCACCTGGGTACAAGCGGCCAGCACGACGAGCATGAGCATGCCCGGGATCATGAATGGCCACATACCTCGTCTCCTTGCATATCAACACAATCGCGCAGGTTCTTCACCATGTCCGCACGCAGCGGCGCTTCC
Source organism: Fodinicurvata halophila (assembly GCF_042651425.1). Taxonomy (NCBI): domain Bacteria; kingdom Pseudomonadati; phylum Pseudomonadota; class Alphaproteobacteria; order Rhodospirillales; family Rhodovibrionaceae; genus Fodinicurvata; species Fodinicurvata halophila. The sequence goes on from NZ_JBHSCW010000002.1 coordinate 146,602, forward strand.
ACCTCGATAGTCTCGCGCTCGGGGTAGAGCGGCAGGCTGAGCGCCCGGGCGTGGAGCTGCAAGCCCTGTCGATCGGGCTCGGTCATGCTCGTTCCATAAAGAGGATCGCCCAGGATGGGCCAGCCGCTGGCCGCGCAATGCACGCGGATCTGGTGCGTCCGGCCGGTGCGCGGAGAAAGGGCAAGCCAGGCATGGCTGGGGCCCCGCGCCAGTACGCGATAGTCGGTCACCGCCGGCTGACCCTCCGCATCGGCCTTCACGCGCCAGCCTTTGCGATCCGTGACCTTTCTGAGCGGGAGTGAGATGCGCCCGCGATCCTCGGCGGGCTGGCCCACGACCAGCGCCCAGTAGGTCTTGCGCACCTTGCCCTCGGCAAAGAGGGCATTGAGGCGCCGCAGGGCCTTGCGCTGACGCCCCAGCACCAGGCAGCCGCTGGTGTCCTGATCCAGTCGATGTGCCAATGCCGGCGGTTTCGGCAAGCCAAAACGCAGGACGTCGAAGCTGTCCTCCAGGCTCGCTCCACCGCTCGGCCCTGCATGCACTGGCAGGCCGGCCGGCTTGTCGACAACCAGCATCAACCGATCGCGATAGAGCAGACGCGCCTGGATCTCCTCCGGACTCATCCATCACCTCAAGGACAGTGCACCTCTGGAGAGCAGGGTCCAGAGGTCTGTGGCATAGGGCTCTCTGGTTTTCGAAGTCTGCGTCGTCAGGTCGCTGACCACCACCATGGCCATGGCCGGCTCTCCCTCTACACGGGTCAGGGGCAGCCCGAGACGCTTGTAGCGAACCTCGGTTCCGTCCTTCATGCGGATACGTCGCGTACCGAAGGTGGGCAGTTCCCCTTCCACCCAATTGGCAAACGTCTCGTAACGTACCTGGGCGCTCAGCGCATCCAGCTTTTCGTCGAAATAGGCGCCTGTCCAGTCATCGTGAAAAACGGAACTCAAGTGCTCCCCCACCAGACGCAGGCGCACCCGCCTGGTCTCCGGGTGCAACTCTGCCAGGACGATGCGGCGCATGACGGCACGGTAATCCAGGGGGTCGATCTCGCGCCGTGTCGGGGGACGACCATAGCTGCAAACAAAGTCACGATAGATATCCAGAACGTTCGCGAGATCCGGATGATCCTTCAGTGGCAGATCCACATCCAGGGCCGGATGGCGGCAGGTTTCGAGCATGGAAGGCAACCGTTGCAGCGCGGGCCGGAACCCGCATGAGAAAGGCTGGACGCACTCTGCTGTGCGGCTGTGCGAAAAGCAAGCCGCTGCTTGTCAGGCGGAAAGGTCGAGTCTGCGACACTCTTGTTTTGTTCTATATTATCCAAAGTTCCAATGTCCGGGCCTGTCGAACTGCAATGGCTGGTTCTCGACCTCAACAGCTATTTCGCCAGCATGGAACAGCAGCTGCACCCCGAACTGCGCGGCCCCGACCAGGCCCGTCTGGTGGCCCTCCGCCTGCGACGATTCGGCTGCAAGGCCGGCCGGGTCCACCTTGGCCTGCGCTTCAGGAACGGCCAACGCTGGCACGGGGAGCAACGGCCCAGCCCCTGCCAGGACACTCTGTTCCTGCTATCCGTGCTGGTGTAGCTCTGGGACGAGATGCAGCGAGCCACACCGCCCGCAGCGATCAAGAAGGTCTCCGTCACGCTACAAGACCTGGTAGAAACCACCCGGTCCTCCGGCGATCTCTTCGCCGCTCAGGAGATCCGCTCGCACAAGTTGGCCCTGTCCCAGGCCATGGACAATCTCAATGTCCGCTTCGGGCGGAACACCGTCAACCTCGGCCCCCCTGCCGGGAAACGCCGAGCTTTGCGCCGACACCGAGATCACCTTCACCCGCATTTCCAATCATAGGGATTTCCAGGAGTAGCCCCTGGAACAGCCCTGCGCCAGGGGCGCCTCCAGAACACCAAATGCCATTTGGTCAAGCCTTCTTTCCCGCGTATCCTGTCCAGAACACAGAGAGATTTTCGGGGGTAATTCGTGATCGAGAGGGTGCTGAACATCTGGCAGGGGATACGTTCCAGCCTCTGGTTCCTGCCGGGCGTGCTGATCCTGGCCGGGCTTCTCGGGGCCAACCTTGCTCTGATGCTCGATGCGCCGCGGTTTTCCGCGGATGATGCGCCTCGCTGGTGGTTGCACAACGGCAGCGCCAGCGATGCCCAGAACCTGCTGTCCACCCTGCTCTCGTCGCTGGTCACCATGACCACGCTGGCCATCTCCATCACCATGGTCGTGCTCAGCATCGCCGCCAGCCAGATGGGCCCGCGCCTGATTCGCGCCTTCATCGCAGACTGGCGCACGCAGGGCATTCTGGGCTACTTCCTGGGAACCATCGTCTATCTGCTGCTGGTGCTGCAGGCGATCAGCGGCGACTGGAAGATCGACCAGGTGCCGGATCTGGCGGTCAGCCTGGGCGCCTTGCTGTTCCTGATCTGCGTCCTGTTTCTGCTGATCTTCGTCCACCACCTCTCCCGCTCCGTGGTGGCGGATACGATCATTCGTCGAGTGGGCAGCACGTTCGATTCCACTATTGCGCGCCTGATCTCGCACGAAGAACGAAAGAAAAAGGCCGTTCAGGCACCCCCCTCCTTCAAGGAGGCCGCGAACGTGCCGCTGGACAAGGGCGGCTATGTCCAGACCATCAACCACGAGAGGATGGTGGCCGCTTTGAAGCATGCCGGGGCCTGTGCCGAACTGGTCTTTCGGCCTGGCCACCACGTACTGCCCCAAGGCAACCACATCCGCATCATGCCGCCGGACAGTGTCAGCGACGACCTGGTGGAACATCTGCGGGAGGCCGTCGCCACCGGGGACGAACGCACCCCGACCCAGGACCTGGAGTTCGCCGCCCGGCAGCTGGTGGACGTCGCCCTGCGCGGACTGTCCTCCAGCATCAACGACCCGAACACGGCCATTGCCGCCATCGACCGCCTGACCCTGGCGCTGGCTCGTATCATGGCCTATGGCGCCAACAGCGAAACTTACCACGATACCGAGGGCGCGCCTCGCCTCGTCGTTCCGGTTTCCGACTTTACCAGCATCCTTGGCACGGCCTTCGACCAGATTCGGCAGGATGGCGCCCAGCGCCCTGATATCCTGATCCGCATGCTGGATGCACTGACCAAGCTGGCCGTCTACATCCGCCTGCCGCTTCACCGGGACAAGCTGCTGGACCAGGCCGCCATGCTGGTCGGGGCCGGACGGCGCAATGTCGCGGAAGCAGGTGACCTTCAGCAGATAGAGGAACGTTACAGGCGCGCGGTTGCTGCCATCGAGGCGGCGGCCCAGAAGGCCGGCCTGCCGCCACACCCGCCGGTCAAGGAGCACCCCTGAAGCGGATGTTGCAAAGCCATGCGGTGCGCACTAAGGTTCCTGCCGTCATTGGGGAGTAACCGCCCTCCAACCCGAGAGGGGCCTGCATCAACAGACTTGGCCGGCGTGCAAGACGCCCATGCCGTGGTGCAGGCAGCCGGAAAGCCTTTCCGGACCTGGTGAGACCTTTGGCATTGCCGTTCCACAACCGGGGGGTCGGGTGGGAACGGCGATGTCATAGGTGTGTCCACCACCCGGCCCATAGACGCAGTCCATGGAAGCTTTCCTCGTTTCGACGCTGGCCGTCGCCGTGGCGGAGATCGGTGACAAGACCCAGTTGCTGACCTTCGTTCTGGCAACCCGCTACCGTGCCCCCGCCCATATCGTGGCCGGCATTCTGCTCGCCACCCTGGCCAATCATGCCCTGGCGGGCACCTTTGGTGTGCTGATGGCCGAATACCTGCCCGACGGCTTCCTGCACTGGCTTCTGGCTGGGTCCTTCCTGGCCATGGCCGTCTGGAGCCTGATTCCCGACAGCCTTGACGAGACGGGCAACGGCCAGGCCAACGGCCGGCGAAATGCCTTCTGGGCGGCGCTTTGCACTTTCTTCCTGGCCGAAATGGCCGACAAGACCCAAGTGGCCACGATCGCGCTCGGCGCGCAGTTCCAGAACCTCACAGCCGTGGTCGTGGGCAGCACGCTGGGCATGATGGCCGCCAACGTTCCCGTTATCTACCTGGGATGCGCGACCGGCGGGCGTATCGATCTGCGCTGGGTGCGCGCCCTTGCGGCCGCCCTGTTCACGGGACTCGGCCTGTGGGCGGCCATAAGTGCACTCTAGAAGTCCGGCCGGCCGGCAGAATGGCACGGGAGACATTCCCTCGGGCCTCCGGCTGTTCTAAGCTGCCGGAGAGTGCTCAACACCAGGAAAGCCATGCCAGCCGTGCCGGACATTCCCTCTGAACAGGACACCGTCGACACCAGCGGGGCGCAAGCTTCCATCCTGATGGTCGAGGACACCACGGCGCTTGCGGCCGTCTATCATGAGTATCTGGTCCGCGACGGCCACCAGGTAACCCTAGCCGCCACAGGCCAGGCGGCCCTGCAGGTCCTGGCAGCGGCCCCGCCTGCTCTCATTCTGCTCGACATCCGGCTGCCGGACATCGACGGCATGGAGATCCTTGATCGCGTGCGCCAGGAACACCCCCACCTGCCGGTGGTCGTCATGACCGCAGACGGTTCGGTGAATCTTGCCGTGCAGGCCATGCGCCGCGGCGCCTATGACTTCCTCGTCAAACCCTTCTCCGCCGACCGCCTGCTTGTCACGGTGGGCAACGCACTGGAACGCCTGCGCCTCCAAGAGATGGTGGAGATTTACCGGGAACGCATCGCCCGCCCGCGCTTTCATGGGTTCATCGGTGCATCGCTGCCCATGCAGACGGTCTATGAACTGATCCAGAACGCGGCATCCAGCAAGGCCACGGTGTTCATCACGGGCGAATCCGGCACCGGCAAGGAGATCTGTGCCGCCGCCCTGCATCAGGAAGGCCCGCGCAGCGGGGAGCCTTTCGTGGCCATCAACTGCGCCGCAATCCCCCATGAACTGATGGAAAGCGAGATTTTCGGCCATGTGCGCGGTGCCTTCACCGGCGCCATCGCCGATCGGGCCGGTGCCGCGGCGCGCGCCAATGGCGGAACGCTGTTTCTGGATGAAATCTGTGAACTCAGCCCGGACCTGCAGGGCAAGCTGCTGCGCTTTATCCAGACCGGCAGCTACGAACGCCTGGGCGGCACCCGGGCCGAGCAGTCGGACATCCGCATCGTCTGCGCCACCAACCGCGATCCGCTGCAGGAGGTTCGAGCCGGCCGCTTCCGTGAAGACCTCTATTACCGGCTGCATGTCATCCCCATTCATCTGCCACCCTTGCGCGAGCGTGGGGGCGATGTGCTCGAGATCGCGCGTCATTACCTGGCCCGGTTTACCGCGGAGGAGAACAAGCACCTGCTGCACTACACGGCAGAGGCCGAACAGCTGCTGCGCAGTCACGCCTGGCCGGGCAACATCCGTCAGCTGCAGAACGTGATCCGCCATGTGGTGGTTCTGAACGACGGGGACGCCGTGACCGCCGATATGCTGGAGCAGGCCCTGACGCCGGCCCCCGGCAGGGACGCCGGCGAGTCTCCTCCCCCAAGCCCCTCCGGAAGCAACGGCACAGGGCAGGCGACGACCATGCCGGAAATCCGTCCGCTGCGCATCCTGGAGCAGGAGGCAGTGCTGCGCGCCATCGAGCACTGCGATGGGAACGTCCCGCGCGCCGCTGCCCTGCTGGAGGTCAATCCCTCGACCCTCTACAGGAAACTGCAATCGTGGCGCGCGAATGCGGATTGATATATAATCTGTCAGTACAAATTCCGAAAGGCAGGGAATGTGTTCTGGCGATCGCATGTAGCTGAAAAGGCAGCGCTTCTCTACCTGGTTGTTTCCGCGGCCTGGATTGTTTTCTCGGATCAGCTGGTCGAGCTGTTCTTTCCCGAGGACAGTGCCGCTCTGCAGACCGGGAAGGGCATCTTTTTCGTCCTGGTCATGACGGCCGGCATATATCTGTTGCTGCGTCTGCTGGTGCGGCGCCGCACGGCTCTCGAGGAGCGTTATGCCGCGGAGACCATCGCCGGGCAGCTCATGGACGATGTGCTGGCCGAACGCGAGTTGCGCAGCATGCTCGCTGATCTCTCGGCCCGCCTCTGCCGGACCTACCAACTGGAGGACATCTGGATCCTGCAGCCCAGGGAAGACGGCAGCCTGCCCGTCATCGCGGAAGGCACGGGCAAGGCCCGCGATCTTCCTGTCGATCCGGAACCAGACCTTACCGACTTCGTACAGAAGGCCCTTCGCCAGGGCCAACCGGTTTTTGCGAATGCGAAGAGCAGCTCTTCCCGCCTCCTGCATGTCCTCCCCGCTCGCCTGTCTACCTCGAAGGCGGGATCGCCCGGGCTGTCCGCCGCCTTTCCCCTGATGGCCGGTGAGACCGCCGTAGGCGTCCTTGTTTGTTTCGAGCAGGATGCGGGACAACAGGCAAGGCGCTTGAGCGAGATATTCGAGGACGTTGCCCGAAGCATCGCGGTTGCCTGGCAAGCCAACGAGCAGGATCGCCAGTTGTTGCTGCAGGACAAGGCCCTGTCCGAGGTTGCCAACGCCATCCTCATCGCCGATTCGGCCGGCGCGATCCTCTGGGTCAATCGTGCCTTCGAGCGCATCACCGGATTCACGCGTGCCGAGGTGGTTGGCCAGCCCATGCACCAGCTGCGGGCCAACGATAGCGACGGGCAGTTCCAGGAGCGCTTCTGGCGCACCGTCCTCTCGGGCAAGGCTTTCAAGGGCGAGCTGTTGCATCGCCACAAGGATGGAACGCTCATAAGCGTCTACCAGACCATCACGCCGATCCATGCGGCGAGCGGGTCGATCACGCATCTGATCGCCATCCAGGAGGATATCACGGCCCGCAAGCAGGCCGAAGAACGACTGATGCATCTGGCCCGCCACGACCTGTTGACCGGCCTGCCCAACCGCGCTGCCTTCAACGAGCATGTCGATGAGCTGGCCAGCAGCAGCCGGGCCAATGGCCACAGCTTCGCCGTCCTGCTGCTGGACATCGCGCAGTTGGGGCGCGTCAACGAAAACTGGGGGCACGAAACCGGAGACAAGGTGTTGATCGAAACGGCGCGCCGGCTTCAGGACAACCTCAAGGTCGGCAGCTTCCTGGCCCGCTACGGCAATGACGAGTTCGTCATCGTTCACCCCTATGAAACAGGCCTGAACGTTCCCATGAAACTCGCGCAGGACCTGCTTGATGCGATCTCGCCGGTTTATACCTTTCCGGAGGCCGCCATTCATTGTGAGGCCAGCATCGGTATCGCGCTCTTTCCCCAGGACGCACGCCAGACCGGGCAACTGCTGCGCAATGCGGAACTGGCCCTGCGGCGTGCCGAGCAGGAGCGCGGGCTCAGCTACTGCTTCTTCTCGGCGGAGATCGACGCGGGCCTGCGCCATCGCACGCAATTGCGCGAGGAACTCTATTCCGCGCTGGACCGTGACGAGTTGCAGCTTCTCTATCAGCCCCAGCTGCACCTTGAGCGAGGCGAGATCATCGGCGCCGAGGCCCTGCTGCGCTGGCGCCATCCCTTGCGTGGCCTATTGGCTCCCGGTGCCTTCCTGGACGTGGCCGAGGAAAGCGAACTGATCCAGAAGATCGGGCGGCGAGTCATCGAAAAAGCCCTCCAGCAGGGCGCGCAATGGGAACGGGAGGGCCGCCAGCTGCGCGTTGCCATCAACCTTTCCTTCGCCCAGTTCTCCAATCCGGAGCTTGTGGACGACATAGAGCAGGAACTGCGCCAGTGCGGGCTTTCACCCTATCTCCTGGAACTGGAACTGACCGAGAGCATGCTGGCCAAGGACATGGAGCAGGCCGCCACCATGCTGGAGCGGTTGCACGCCCTGGGGCTCAGCATCGCCGTGGATGACTTCGGCACCGGTTATTCTTCGCTGTCCTACCTCTATCAGTACCGCGTGGATCGCCTGAAGATCGATCGCTCCTTCGTGCGCGGCATCGGACAGGACGAAACGTCATCGGCCATTGCCGAAGCCGTAATTGCCCTCGGCCATACGCTGGGCATGAAAGTCATTGCGGAAGGTGTCGAGAACGAGGCCCAGCTACACTACCTCAACCGCCTGGGGTGCGACGAGGCGCAGGGCTTCCTGATCTCCCCGCCCCTGCCGCCGGGGGATTTCACCCAAGCGGCTCTGCAGCAGTTCAGTGCTCCGCCAAGGCAGGCCGGGATGTCCTGAGCAGACCCACCATGCCGGAAAGAGCTTCCGATCCGATGCGCATCGATAAGTGAAGCAGATTTCGGCTTGATTATAACTATATTTCTGGTTATATGGATACTTCCATGACAAGGAGGCATTCATGCAGGACAGAGATGCCGCAGAGGCTCTTGCTGCGCTCGGCAACACCACGCGCCTGAAACTCTTCCGGCTGTTGGTTCGCGCCGGCAATGAGGGGGCGAATGTGGGCCAGCTCCAGCGCAACCTGGAGATCCCCGCTTCGACCCTCGCCCACCATCTGTCCAGTCTTGTGCGTGCCGGGCTGGTCGTCCAGGAACGACAGGGTCGGGTGGTGATTTCCCGCGTCGACTTCCGTCTGACCGTAGGCCTGGTCAGTTACCTGACCGACGAATGCTGTACCGGCCTGAAGGTCGAGCGGGAGGAGGATGCGGCCTGATATTTTTTTGTCCAAATATAACTACATATCTAGGTATTTAGAAAAATGAAACCACTCTCGCTCCCCGCTTTTCGTCCGGGTGGGCTTTATCGCATCCCGGATGCGGCACTGACTGCATCTGTCCTGACCCTGGCAGGCCTGGCCGTGCTGGTTCCGGAGCAGCTGCCCCATAGCCTGGTCTTTACCCTGACCAGCCTGCTCGACGTCCTCCCGTTCCTGCTGCTGTCGATCCTGCTGGCCGCCTGGGCAAAAGCGAGCGGCGCGGACGGCCTGATCGCCCGGGCCTTCCAGGGACACACCGGAGTGATGATCGCCTCTGCGGCTTTGATCGGCGCGGCTTCTCCTTTCTGTTCCTGCGGCGTCATCCCGCTGATCGCGGCCCTGCTGAGCATGGGGGTGCCGTTGCCCGCCGTCATGGCCTTCTGGCTGGCCTCTCCCGTCATGGATCCTTCGATGTTCATTCTGACCGCCGGCGTTCTGGGGCTGCCCTTTGCCCTGGGCAAGGCCCTCGCCGCCATGGGCATCGGACTTCTGGGCGGGATCGTGATCCACCTGCTGCAGCGCGGCGGCGCCTTGAGAACACCCTTGCGTGCAGGCTACGGGAACGGCGGTTGTGCCGGCAACCAGGTTCGACGCCCCCGGCCCATTGCCTGGACCTTCTGGAACGAGGCCGCCCGACGACAGGCTTTCGCACGCGACGGCCTGAAGAACGGCGTCTTCCTCGGTAAATGGCTTGCACTCGCTTTCCTGCTGGAGAGCCTGATGCTGGTCTATGTACCGGCAGATCTGGTGGTACACGTCGTGGGTACGGACTCCTGGCTGTCAGTGGCCGGCGCCACCCTGGTCGGCGTGCCCGCCTACCTGAACGGCTATGCGGCCTTGCCGCTGATGGGCGGCCTGGTGGACCAGGGCATGGCGCCCGGTGCCGCCATGGCCTTCCTGGTCGCCGGCGGCATCACCAGCGTCCCCGCTGCCATCGCCGTCTTCGCACTTGCCCGGCTTCCGGTCTTCCTCGCCTACGTGGCCCTGGCGCTCGCCGGATCCCTGACGGCAGGGCTTCTCTACGGCCTGATGGCGTAAGGACCTCGACACGCTTGTGCGGGGCGGGACTCGCCGACTAGATTGCACTGCCTCACATCCTGTCGGAAGTCCGCCATGGGACCCTTTGAAGCCATCCTCGCGTTCACCCTGGCCGCCACTCTGCTAACACTTACACCTGGAATCGACACGGCTCTGGTGCTGCGCACGGCAGCCGTGGAGAATGCCCGCAGCGCCATGCTGGCCGGCCTTGGGATTTCCACCGGCGTCCTGGTCTGGGGCTTTCTCGCCGCCATGGGGCTGGGCGCGGTGCTGGCCGTCTCGGAAACCGCCTACAATCTCGTACGGATTGCCGGGGCGGTCTACCTGATCTACCTCGGGGGCTTGCTGATCCGGAATGCCGTGCGCAAGCAACCGCCAGATACGGCGCCCTGGGACCGGTCCGCAGCGCCAGCCCTCAGCGGACGGCGGTGGTTTGCGCGAGGCGCGCTCACCAACCTGCTCAACCCCAAGGTGGGGGTCTTCTACGTTAGCTTCCTGCCGCAGTTCATACCGGCGGGCGGAAACGTGTTGCTGTTCAGCATCCTGCTGGCCGCCATCCATGCCGGACTGGGCGTCCTCTGGTTCGCCTTCATCACCCTTGCGACCCGCCCGGCGGCCGGATTCCTGCGGCGCACCGCCGTGGCCCGCACCCTGGACGGCATCACCGGCGGGGTGCTGATCGCCTTCGGGCTCAGGATCGCCTTTACAGGGAGCCGCTGAACAGCGTATCCATCGCAATAGATCAGTACGATCGATTATGGCGATCAATCGGGTTCGAGGACAGCATGTTCGGTTTTCGCGATGTGGAGATTGTCCGTGAAGTGGTCCGCGCCGGCGGCTTCCGTGCCGCGGCACAACGCAGCGGTCTGGCCCAGTCCGCCATATCGGCACGCATTGCCGCCCTGGAGAAACGCCTCGGGCTCACGCTCTTCGACCGGGTCGGGCGGCAGGTTCGCCTGTCCATGGCCGGGCGACGCTTCCTGGAAGAAGCGGAACGCCTGATCCAGAGCCGCGATCGCATCGTCCAGGAGCTGACCCAGAGCAGCGGCCTGAACGGCACGGTCCGCATCGGCGTGGCCGAAACCATCGTCCACACCATCCTGACCGCCATGCTGAACGCCCTGCGTCGCGATCACGGCCATGTGCGCTTCGAGCTGTCAGTTGACACCTCGGAACAACTGGCGCGCAAGCTGGTCGACGACGAACTGGATATCGCCATCCTGATGCCGGAGTATCAGCCACGCGACTCCCTGGCGACCCCCCTCAAGCCAATCACGCTCGACTGGTATGCCCGCGACGGCATGGTGCCCGCATCCCGGCCGCTTGCGATCGCGGAACTGGCCGCCTATCCCGTGGTCACCTTTCCCAAGAGCACCACCCCCTATCGCCAGCTGGAACAGCTCTTTGCCTCCTCCCAGGTTGCCGCCCCCGTCCTTCACGGCTCTGCCTCGCTGTTCACTGTGCTCCATCTGGTGGGAGACGGCTTCGGGATCGGCCTGTTACCCACGCGCATGGCCGAAGCGGTCGGGCAGGCGCGCGAACAGGAAAAACGGCTGGTTCGCCTGCCCGTTCGGGACGAGGCGCGCGTGCCCGATCTCAATTTCGTCGTCTGCTACCTGCCGGCGCGCAACCGCGAAGCGGGCGAACTGATCACCGCCGCCGCTCGCGAAGCTGATCAAAATGATCCGTATACAAGATCACAAACAGTCTGATTTGATCGATTGACAGGATCGTAAGGCTCTGGAATTCTTGCCGACGGAAAAGGGAGGCCGAACGGCATGATGGATATGCCCAGTCCGCAGGAAAGCACGCCGCGATCCAATGCCGCGGAGCTTCGCAGCCTTTCGCCCCAGGCTCTCCGCCAGGTTATACGTCGGCAGGACCATACTGGGCCGACCATGGGCCTTGCCCCGGGCTACCTGCAGGGCAACCTGGCCATTCTGCCACAGGCCCAAGCCTTCGATTTCCTGCTGTTCTGCCAGCGCAATCCCAAGCCTTGTCCCATCATCGGCCTGGCCGAGGCCGGGGCGGTGAACCTGCCCGAACTGGGTCAGGATATCGATATCCGCAGTGACCTGCCGGCCTATCGCGTATTCCGCAACGGCATCCCCCAGCAGACGGTGACTGATCTGGACGCGCTCTGGCGCGAGGATCTGGTTTCCTTCGTCATCGGCTGCTCCTTCTCCTTCGAAGAGGCGCTGGAAGAGGCCGGCATCCCCTTGCGCCACCTTCAGGCTGGCAGCAACGTGCCCATGTACCGCACCTCCATCTCGACAGTGCCGGCGGGAGCCTTCTCCGGCCCCCTGGTGGTTTCGATGCGCGCCTTCCCGTCCTGGGATGCCATCCACGCCATCCTGCTCTCGGATCGCTTCCGCCTGGCACATGGCGCACCAGTGCACATTGGCGAGCCCGCGCAGATCGGCATCAAGGATCTCGATACGCCGGACTTCGGCGATCCCCCTTATATGGAGGAAGGCGACATTCCGGTCTTCTGGGCCTGTGGAGTCACGCCGCAACTGGCTCTGCGCCATTGCGGCGCGGATCTGGCCATCACCCATGCACCGGGCCACATGCTGGTAACCGACCTTCCCTCCTCGGCGGCAGAAGCCAGGCTGTCAGGTCTCAGCAGCTTCCGCCCCTCGGACTCACCCAACCCCTGACAACAACGAACAGAGAGGACAGACCCATGAAAACATCCCTGCGTACAGGACTTCTGGCCGGTTCGGCCGTCCTGCTGATGGCATCTCCGGCCTTCGCCGAGAGCCTTTCGGTGGTCGGCAGCTGGAGCAGTCTGCCGCTTTACCAGAACTACGAGGAGCCCTACTGGACGGAAACCCTGCCCGAAGCCTCCGACGGCGAGATCGAGGTCGAGATGACGACCTTCGATCAGATGGGCGTGGCCGGCTCCGACGTCTATCGCCTGCTTGGCGACGGTGTCTTCGACGTGGGCATGACGGTCGCCGACTACACCGTCGGCGATGCCCCCGAACTCGAGGGCCTGGACGTGCCGCTCGTGGCCACCACGGCCAGCGAAGCCGAGGAGATGGTCGATGCGGCCCGCCCGATGGTCGAGGACATCATGCGCGACCGCTTCAATTCGAAGATGCTCGCCATCGCGCCCTATCCGCCGCAGGTCGTCTTCTGCGATGCCGAGGTGGCTTCCCTGGAAGACCTGGAGGGGCTTAAGATCCGCGGCTCCGGCCGCATGACCACCAAGTTCCTGGAAGCCCTGGGCGCCGAAGGCGTGAACGTCGACTTTGCCGAGGTCCCGGGTGCACTCGAGCGTGGCGTGATCGACTGTGGCGTTACCGGTGCCGGGTCGGGCTACAGTGCCGGGTGGTGGGAAGTCACCACGCACCTCATGACCCTGCCGCTCGGTGGCTGGGACTCGGTGGTGACGGCCATGAACCTGGACAAGTGGAACAGCCTCTCCGAAGAGCACCAGGAGCTGATCCAGACTACCATCAAGGAAGACTTCGAGGACAAGGTCTGGGCCGATGCGGAAGGCGCCTTCGAGGAGGACATCGCCTGCCTGACCGGCAAGGGGGAATGCAGCCGTGGCGACGCGCGTGACATGACCCTGGTCGAACCGACCGAGGAAGACAGCGAGACCGCCAGGCGCGTCCTGGAGGAAACGGTGCTTCCCGAGTGGGTTGATCGTGCCGGCGAAGACTGGGCTGAGCGCTGGAACGAAACCGTCGGCGAAACGGTCGGCGTCCAGATCCCGCTCTGATCCATAGGGCCGATATGCGCCGGAGGTGCAGGCAGGTGATGCAATGATCTTCGATCGGATCCTGGCGATCCTCCGGCGCATCAATCATGGCATAGGCCTGGCGGTCGGCGTCGCACTGGCGCTGACCGTCGCCTTCATCCTGCTGGACATCATAACGCGACAACTGGGCCGCTCGCTTGGCGGCTCCACCGAGATCTCGGGCTATGTCATGGCAGCCACCGCCAGCTGGGGCCTGCCGTTTGCCCTGATGGAGCTGGCGCATGTGCGCATCGACTTCCTGCGCCTGCGTCTGCACACTTGGGGCCGGATCGTGCTGGACCTGCTGGCCATTGCCTCTCTGGCCGTCACCGTCACGGTGGTTGCAGTGCAGACTTGGCCCGTCCTGGGCAAGAGCCTGCAAAGCAACGCCCTGGCCAACACCCCCTTGGCCACGCCCTTGTGGATTCCCCAGACCATCTGGTTCTCGGGCTGGGTATGGTTTGCAGTGACCGCGTGCCTGATGCTGCTCTGCGCCGTCGGCTTGCTGGCCTCCGGTCGTCTGCACGCCTTCGACGAGCAGTTCGGCACCTTCTCGGAAGCCGAGGCCAAGGATGACCGCAGCGAGGACGCGACATGATCTGGTTCGTCAGCCTGGCGCTGCTGGTTCTGCTCGCGCTTTCCATACCGGTGGGAGTCGTCCTCTTCCTGCTGGGCTTCGGGATCGACCAGTTCTTCTCGGGCTTTCCTCTCATGCGTGGCCTGGGCCAGGTGGTCTGGTCGTCCTCCAACAGCTCCACGCTGATCGCCATTCCCTTCTTCGTCCTGCTGGGCGAGATTCTCGTGCGCGGCGGCATCGCCGAACGCACCTATGCCGCGCTCGACAAGTGGTTCTCCTGGCTGCCGGGCGGCCTGGTCCATGCCAACATCGGCACCGCCACCATGTTCTCGGCGACCTCTGGCTCTTCGGTGGCAACCGCCGCCACGGTCGCCACGGTCGCCATGCCCCAGGCCGAAAAGCTCGGCTATGATCCGCGCCTCTTCTCCGGTGCCATCGCCGCCGGTGGCACGCTGGGCATCCTGATTCCGCCATCGATCAACCTGATCGTCTATGGCTTCCTGACCGAAACCTCGATCCCGAGCCTGTTCGTGGCCGGACTGATCCCGGGCCTGCTGATGGCTGCCATATTCGTCGTCATCACGGCCGTGATCTGCTGGTTTCGACCCAGCCTGGGCGGCCCCAGCCGCAGCTTCTCCTGGCGCGACAAGCTGACCAGCCTGACCCAGCTGGTACCTGTCATCCTGCTTTTCGTGGTGGTGGTCGGCTCGATCTATGCCGGCTGGGCAACGCCCACAGAATCCGCTGCCGTCGGCGTGGCCATGGCGCTGGCGATCGCCACCGGCAACCGCGGCGTCAACCTGGACATGCTGCGCCTCGCCCTGCTCGGCACCGTGCGCATCACCGCCATGATCATGCTGGTGATCATCGGCGCCTACTTCCTGAACTTCACCCTGGCCTCGGCCGGGCTGGGCCGCGAGCTGACCAGCCTGATCAATGCCTACAACCTCAGTCCCATGGGCACTCTGCTGCTGGTCATCTGCATTTACATCGTCCTCGGCTTTTTCATCGAGACGCTTTCGCTGATGGTGGCCACCATCCCCATCATTGTGCCGATCATGGCAGAGATGGGCTTCGACAAGCTTTGGCTGGGCATCCTGTTGATCGTGCTGATCGAGATGGCCTTGATTACCCCGCCCGTGGGGCTGAACCTCTACGTGGTCCAGGGTGCGCGGCAGAAAGGCCACTTGGGCGAGGTCATGGTCGGCGCTATACCCTATGTCCTGGTCATGCTGCTGATGGTGGCCCTGCTGGTCCTGATCCCGGATCTGGCCCTTTGGCTGCCCTCGATCATCTGACCCCCCGAAAGGAGCATCATGCACTTCACCTGCAACGGCACAGCCCTTGAGATCGACATCGCGCATTGCACCGTGGCCGGCTGGACCGGCCGCGACCGCGAAGCCATCGACCATCACATCAAGGAACTGGCCGCGCTCGGTGTTACGCCGCCGTCGAGCGTGCCGCTGTACTATCGCGTTTCGCCAGAGCTGCTGACCCAGACGTCCGAAATCCAGGTGGTGGGCGACAACACCTCCGGGGAGGTCGAGCCGCTGTTGCTGCGTGCCGGCGGACAGACCTACCTGGGCCTCGCCTCGGACCATACCGACCGCGATCTGGAAGCCTACTCCGTGGCGCACTCCAAGCAGGTCTGCGCCAAACCCTGTGCCGGCGAGCTCTGGGAACTCGCTCCCCTGGCAGCGCGCCTGGATGAGTTGCAGTTGCGCTCGTGGATTCTGGAGAACGGCGAGAAGACGCTGTACCAGGAAGGCAGCCTGGCCTCGATCCGGCCGCTGGACGAGCTGATGGATGGCGCCGGCTTCCTGGAAGCCGCCGCGGATGGCGCGGCCGCTATGCTCTGCGGCACCCTGGGCGTTCGGGGCGACGTGCGGCCGGCCGGGGAGTTCTTCATGGAACTGCATGATCCGGTGGAAGACCGCAGTATCAACCACAGCTATCGTATCAAGCCGCTTCCGATCGTCTCCTGACGACCGCTCAGGGCGCCTGTATCAATCCGCGAAGTCGGGCCGCGCCCGGCGGATCTCCCGGTTCAGCAGGGCGGCCAGCACCGCCTTGACGATATCGCCGGGAATGAAGATCAGCACCACCCCCGCAGCCTGCACCAGCGGCATCTGCGTCACCAGGGACAGTCCAATGATGCCGCAGACATAGAGCACCACGATGCCACCCAATACCGAGGCCAGCAGGCCGGCCAGGAAGACCCCACGCTCAGCCATCACGCGATAGGCCCAGCCGATGACCAGGGTCGCCAGGGCCCAGCCCAGCAGGAACCCAACCGTAGGCCCGACGAAGACTCCCAGGCCACCGCGACCGCCGGCGAGTACCGGCGCCCCCAGCGCCACCACGACGATGAGCAGCAGGACCGCCAGCGTGCCGCGCCAGGGTCCCAGCACCAGGCCGGCCAGCATCACGCCCAGGGTCTGGGCCGTGATCGGTACACCCCCGGCAAAGGGCAGCATGATCTGGGGCACCAGGCCCAGGGCGGCGATCAGGGCAGCGAACAGCGCCACCCGGGCAACGGTCTTTTCCATCTTTTTATCTCCTGTTGTTTATCTCCTGGCAAAGGCACCGCGGGCGGCCAGGGCCGTGGCGGCATGGTCGGCATCGTCCAGGGCCGTGAGAATGAAAGGGGTGACCAGACGCCAGGTCGGCCGCCGCGGTGAGCGCGCGCGCCAGGCCTCGGACAGGCCCTGCCAGCGCGCTGCCAGCAGGGGCACGAAGCGCAGGGTCATGACGATGGCCACCGAGACAGGCCGCGTGGACAGGCCGGCCCAGCGCAAGGGCGCCAGCAGGCGGTCCAGGACCACCAGCATCTCCGAGAGCGCCGTCGACGCCGTCACGATGGTGGCCAGCAGCACCAGGACTGCGACGCGCAGCACCACGACCAGTCCCAGCTGCCAGTCGCCCAGGAACAGATGGGCCGCGAAGGCCAGCAGCAGCATGATGCCAACCGGGCGCAGCGTGCGCAGCAGGAACAGCGCGCGCAGGTGGGCCAAAAGGGCCAGGGTGGCCGCCAGCACGACCGCCAGGATCAACGGATCCTGCACAAGGAAGAGTGCGATGCTGATCAGGGCCAGTGCCGCCAGCTTGGCCCCCGCCGGCATAGCCCGGATCCAGCGGCGATGAATCATCAGGCTCACCATGAGGCTGCCACCTCCGAACCTCGATGCATGACGGCCAGGAACTCGGGCATCACCTCCGTCGGGCGGCCATCCGCCTGCAGGCGCCCCTCCTCCAGCCAGAGCACCCGCTCGAAATCCTTCAGGGACTCCGGCTCGTGGCTGATCATCACCACCTGCTGCGGCAGCTCCCGGATGAAGGCGACCAGGCGCAGGCGCGTGGGAATGTCCAGTCCGGTGAAGGGCTCATCCAGAATCAGGACGCGCGGCGCCATCACCAGAACGGCCAGAAGGCAGACCAGGCGCCGCTGTCCTTCGGACAGGCTGGCCACCGCCCGGTCCCGCCAGGCTTCGATGCCATGTCGTGCCATGAGCTCCAGGCTGTGGGCCTCGGCCTCCTGGCGCGACCAGCCGTTCTCGCGCAATCCGAAGCCGATCTCTTCCAGCACCGAGGGGCAGAGGATCTGATGATCGGAATTCTGGAACAGGAAGCCGGCCACCGACAGCGCCTCGAAGGAGCGTTGCGCCGGATCGAGGCCGTGCACCCGGACACGTCCCACGTCCGGACGGATCAGGCCCTTCATCACCCGGCCCAAAGTGGACTTGCCGGAACCGTTACGCCCGATCAGGGCCACCCGCGACTGGGGAATCGTCAGGTCGATATCTCCCAGGATCGTTCGGCCTTCGCGCAGGACCGAGACTCCTTCAAGCTCTATGGCGTTGTCTGCCGTCACGCGTCTTCCATCTTCCTGACCAACGGCAGGCTCGGCCCTTGTCCCCGGCCCCGCTGGCCCCCTAAGCTCAGAAGCGATGGATAGCGCAAAGCCGCGTCCGGAACAAACCTCCAGAAGGCAGAAACCAGAACGTAGAAGGAAGATGAAGCCGTGACAGGAACCTCCCGAGAGCAGGCCGTGCCCGTGAAATTGATCGACAACGAACGCACCATCGTCACCGAATGGCGGTTTGCCGATGGCGCGGAAACCGGCTGGCATCGCCACGAACACGACTATGTCGTGCTGCCCATGGCCGACGGGACCCTGCAGCTGGAAAGCGCCGAGGGCACGCACTACGCCGAGCTGAAAAAGGGTGAACCCTACTTCAAACAGGCCGGTGTGGAGCACAACGTCATCAATGCCAGCGGCGGGGACTTCAGCTTCATCGAGGTTGAATACCGCTGAAGGCTCCTGCGGCACTGTCGGCCGAAACGGGTCGGAGCCAGGCATTCCGGGAGCCTTGTCATACCCCGCGGCTTCCGTGACTTCTCTGCGCCGCCAATTGAACCCCCCTGCCGGCAATGGTACGTTGTGGCTCGAGCGTGCCGATCAAGCGCATTGTGAACCCACCCGGAGGCACGATGACCGAAAAGACGCAACTGCGTTCGCGCGAGTGGTTCGACAACCCCGCGAACCCGGACATGACGGCGCTCTATCTGGAGCGCTATCTCAATTATGGATTGAGCCAGGAAGAGCTGCAATCGGGCAAGCCGATCATTGCCATCGCCCAGACCGGCTCGGACCTCAGCCCCTGTAATCGTCATCACATCGAGCTGGCCAAGCGCGTGCGCGACGGCATTCGCGAAGCCGGGGGAATCGCGCTCGAGGTCCCGGTCCATCCGATTCAGGAAACCGGCAAGCGCCCCACCGCGGCGCTCGACCGCAACCTGGCCTACCTGGGTCTGGTCGAACTGCTCTATGGCTATCCCATCGACGGCGTCGTGCTGACCATCGGCTGCGACAAGACCACGCCCGCCTGCCTGATGGCCGCGGCCACGGTGAACATTCCCGCCATCGCGCTGTCGGTCGGACCGATGCTGAACGGCTGGTTCCGCGGCGAACGGACAGGTTCGGGCACGATCGTGTGGAAGGCCCGCGAGCTGATGGCCGCGGGTGAGATCGACTATGAGGGCTTCATCAAGCTGGTGGCTTCGTCTGCGCCGTCGACCGGCTACTGCAACACCATGGGCACGGCCACCACCATGAACTCGCTCGCCGAGGCCATGGGCATGCAGCTGCCTGGCTCCGCGGCCATCCCGGCCCCCTATCGCGATCGGCAGGAGATCTCGTACTTCACCGGCCGGCGCATTGTCGAAATGGTGCACGAGGACCTGAAGCCTTCCGACATCATGACCCGCGAGGCCTTCCTGAACGCGATCCGGGTGAACTCGGCGATCGGCGGCTCGACCAACGCACCGATCCACCTGAACGGCATCGCCCGTCATGTCGGTGTCGAACTCTCGCTCGACGATTGGCAGGAGTACGGCGAGCACATCCCGCTGCTGGTCAACCTGCAGCCCGCCGGCGAGTACCTGGGCGAGGACTACTATCACGCCGGCGGCGTGCCGGCCGTGGTCAACCAGCTGATCGGCCAGGGCCTGATCCACGAGGACACGCTGACCGTCAACGGCCGGACGCTGGGCGAGAACTGCCGCGGGACCGAAATCGCCGATACGAACGTGATCTATCCGTACGAGCAGCCGTTCCGTGCCGATGCCGGTTTCCGGGTGCTCAGGGGCAACCTGTTCGACAGCGCGATCATGAAGATGTCGGTGATCTCGAACGATTTCCGCAAACGCTACCTC
The DNA here is from genome assembly GCF_042651425.1 of Fodinicurvata halophila. Taxonomy (NCBI): domain Bacteria; kingdom Pseudomonadati; phylum Pseudomonadota; class Alphaproteobacteria; order Rhodospirillales; family Rhodovibrionaceae; genus Fodinicurvata; species Fodinicurvata halophila. The sequence continues at coordinate 166,321 of NZ_JBHSCW010000002.1, forward strand.
TCCGACCCCGATGATCCCATGGCCTTCGAGGCCAAGGCCGTCGTCTTCGACGGGCCGGAGGATTATCACGCGCGCATCGACGATCCGGCCCTGGAGATCGACGAGAACACGGTCCTGTTCATGCGCGGCGCCGGCCCGGTGGGCTATCCCGGGGCAGCCGAGGTGGTGAACATGCGCGCCCCGGACTACCTGATCCGACAGGGCATCACTGACCTGCCCTGTGTTGGCGATGGCCGGCAGTCCGGAACCTCGGGGTCGCCCTCGATCCTCAACGCCTCGCCTGAAGCCGCGGTTGGCGGAGGACTGGCACTGTTGCGCACCGGCGATCGCGTGCGGATCGATCTCGGTCGCGGCCGGGCTGACATGCTGATCTCGGATGCCGAACTGGAGGAGCGCCGGCAGGCGCTGGAAGCCGCGGGCGGCTATCCCTACCCGCCGCACCAGACACCGTGGCAGGAGATGCAGCGCGGCGTCGTCTCGCAAATGGACAGCGGCATGGTCCTGGAGCCGGCCGTTTCCTACCGGCGCATCGCCCAGGGAGGCGTCGAGGGCAAGGCACCCGGGGTACCACGAGACAATCACTGAGGGGGAAAACGATGCGACTGAAAGGCAAGACAGCGGTCTGCACGGCCGCGGGCCAGGGGATCGGCCGGTCGGTGGCCGAGGCCTTCCTGCGCGAGGGGGCGACAGTTCATGCTTCGGATTTGGACGCCGAAAAGCTGAGAGGGCTGGACAGTCTGGGCGATGTGCATACCACCCAACTCGATGTCACTGATGGACAGGCCGTTGCCGCCTATGTCGACTCCCTGCCGGCCCCGCAGGTTCTGTTCAACTGTGCCGGCTATGTCCACCACGGCACGGTGCTGGACTGCGACGACGAAAGCTGGGACTTCTCGTTCAACCTGAACGTGACCGCCATGCACCGGATGATCCGCGGTCTGCTGCCGAGCATGCGGGATGCCGGCGGCGGATCGATCATCAACATGTCCTCGGCCGCCTCGTCGATCAAGGCGGCACCCAACCGCTATGTCTACATGGCCAGCAAGGCGGCCGTGATCGGCATGACCCGATCGGTAGCGGTCGATTTCATCCGCCAGGGCATCCGCTGCAACGCAATCTGCCCCGGCACCGTCGAATCCCCTTCGCTGGAGGGACGGATCGCCGAGCTGGGCAGGAGCGTGGGCGGCGCCGAGAAGGCCCGCGAAATGTTCATCGAGCGCCAGCCCATGGGCCGTCTGGGCCGGCCCGAGGAAGTCGCCGCGCTCGCGGTCTGGCTGGCCTCGGACGAGAGCGACTTCGTTACCGGCACCACGCAACTGATTGACGGCGGCTGGTCGCTGTGAGCGGCTCTTCTGCCCGATCGCTGCCGCCCACTATTCCCGCGGGCATGCGCACAGCCGCTGCGCACACGTCCTGAAGCGAAGAACGACGAGAAAGGATGCCAATGAACACGATCGACCTGGAAGGCCGTACGGCGATCATCACCGGCGGGGCACAGGGTATTGGCTATGCCACGGCCGAGCGCATGATCGCCAGCGGCGCCCGCGTCATCCTCTGGGACATAAACAGGGAGGGCGTCGAGGCAGCGGTGGAAAACCTTGGCCGGGGCACCATTGGCCTGAGCCTCGATCTGACCGACGAGCATGACGTCATCGCCGCCGCCGAGGCAGCGATATCGGCCGGCAGCGTGGACGTGCTGGTCAACAATGCCGGAATCACCGGCGGCAATGCCAAGACCTGGGAACTCGAGGCCGACACCTGGCGCCAGACGGTCGAGGTGAACCTGATCGCGCCGTTCCTGACCTGCAAGGCGGTGGTGCCGCACATGATGACGAACGGCTATGGACGAATCGTCAATGTCTCATCGATCGCAGGCAAGGAAGGCAATCCCAACGCCTCGCACTACTCTGCCTCGAAGGCCGGGCTGATCGGCCTGACCAAGTCTCTGGGCAAGGAGCTGGCGCAAAGCGGCGTTCTGGTCAACTGCCTGACGCCCGCCGCCGCGCGCACCCCGATCTTCGACCAGATGAGCCAGGAGCACATCGACTTCATGCTGTCCAAGATCCCCATGGGCCGCTTCGTGGAACCTCGCGAGGTGGCGGCGATGATTGCCTGGCTGTCCTCCGAGGAATGCTCGTTCACCACGGGCGGCGTCTTCGACATATCCGGCGGACGCGCCGTCTACTGAGAGGAAAGGAAACGACCATGAAACTGCTGCGTTACGGAGACAAGGGCCGCGAGAAGCCTGGACTTCTGGACGAGAGTGGCACTCTGCGGGACCTGAGCGGCCAGGTCGACGATATCGCCGGAGAGGTCCTGTCGGACGGCGGATTGGCTCGCCTGCGCGAGCTCGACCCGGCCACCCTGCCCGCCGTCGAGGGGACGCCGCGGCTGGGACCCTGCGTGGGCGGCGTCAGCAAGATACCCGCCATCGGCCTGAATTACTCCGACCATGCCGCCGAGAGCAACCTGCCGGTGCCATCCGAACCGATTATCTTCACGAAGGCGGTTTCGTCCCTGAGCGGCCCTTATGACGACGTGGAAAGACCGCGCAATTCCCAATCCCTCGACTGGGAGGTTGAGCTGGCGATCGTGATCGGCAAACGCACGAAATACGTCACGGAAGAGGCCGCGATGGATCACATTGCGGGCTTCGCGGTCATGAACGACGTCTCGGAGCGCGAGTTCCAGGCCAAGCGCCAGGGCCAATGGACCAAGGGCAAGAGCCACGACACCTTCGCCCCACTGGGCCCTTGGCTTGTCACGCGTGACGAGGTCGGCGATCCGCATGTCCTGGACCTCTGGCTGGACGTCAACGGCGAGCGGCGCCAGACCGGCAACACGCGCACGCTGATCTTCAACGTGCCCTTCATCGTCTCCTACGTCTCGCAGTTCATGACCCTGCAGCCGGGCGACGTTATCCCCACGGGCACGCCCCCAGGCGTCGGCATGGGTATGAATCCTCAGCAGTTCCTGAACCCTGGCGACGTGATGGAATTGGGCATCACCGGGCTGGGCAGCCAGCGCCAGACGGTTATCTCTGCCTGAAATACGCGGGCAGTCCCGGCCGGGGTCGTGCCCCGGTCGGTCTCCATTCCTGTGGGGTGAACGGTGCCATGGGCCGGGCCTGGTATAGCCGGGCCCATGTCATCGCCTTTCCCATCTCCCACCCTCCGGAAGCACTTCGTCCGGACTGGTGCCACAGGATCGTACGCATCCAGTGCGGACCACCATGGCGTGTGCCTACGAGGCAAACGTTGCAATCATCTCAACAAGATCGTACGGTTCCTGATGATGGTCAGCGCATGACGTAGACCAAGAATAAGCGTGGGCCACCACAAAAAAGAAGTTTTTGGGGAGGAACGCACGAATGATCACACGAGTGACGACGCCGCTCGGCGCGGCAATTCTGGGTGCCGGCATGACGCTTGCCGCGCCCGCTTCGGCACAGGAACCGATCCACATCGGGGCCATCTACATTCTCTCGGGCGTCGGTTCGACCTACGGCGAGTTCGCCCAGAACGGCGCCAATCTGGCCATCGACGAGATCAACGAGGACGGCGGCGTGCTCGGCCGCCCGCTCGAAATCACCTTCGAGGACAGCCAGCTCGAAGCCCAGACCGCGATTCAGGCGATGCGCAAGCTGGTCTATCAGGACGGCGTGGACGTGCTGATGGGTCTCGATTCGAGCGGTGTGGCAACCGGGGTGGTGCCGGTGGTTCCCGAGGTCGAGACACCGTTCATCATCACCCATGCGGCGACCCCCGATGCCACAGGCAAGCTGTGCAATCAGTGGACTTACCGCAACAGCGTCAACATCCCGCAGAACGTCATGGGTGCGGCGATCATGGCGGATGAGAGCGGAGCGAACAGCTGGACCACTGTCGGCCCCGACTATGCCTTCGGCCATCAGTCCTGGGAGTATTTCCAGCGCTACCTGGGGGAACTCAATCCGGATGCGACCTTCTCCGACGAGCCCTCCTTCCCCGCCTTCGGGACCGAGGATTTCACGCCCTTCATCAACACGGTGATGTCGAACCAGCCGGATGGCGTGTTCATCTCGGTGTGGGGCAGCGACCTGGTCAACTTCACGCGGCAGGCCAACGATCTCGGCTTCTTCGACGAGGATTTCGAGGTCCTGATGTCGCTCGGTGCCGCCACCGAAGTGCTCAATGCCCTCGGTGAACAGATGCCCACCGGCGTCACTGTCGGCACGCGCTATTGGTACGGCGCGCACGACAACGAGATGAACAAGGCCTTCGTCGAAGCCTATCGCGAGCGTCATGAAACGCCGCCGAGCTATAACGCCCAGAATGCCTATTCCGCGGTCTATGCCTACAAGGCCGCCATCGAGAAGGCAGGCGAGGTCGACAAGGCGGCGATCCGCGACGCGCTCAAGGGCATGAGCTATCAGGCCCCCATGGGCGAGGTGCGCTTCCGTGAAGGCGACAACCAGGCCCTGGTCGGCCCGACCTACGGCGTCACGGCGGACGACCCCGACAGCGAACTGCGCAGGCTCGATCCGCAGCGCAGCTTCGCGGCCGAGGACGTGACACCGCCACTCTCCGAGACCGGCTGCAATCTCGGCGGATAAACCCGCTCGTACCGGCGGCGGCAGTACGCCGCCGCCGGTCGTCCCGCGCCCGTTCGCCGTCAGCCTGGAGGTCCCGTGGAGAGCTTCGTCGCCGCGCTCATGAACAGCCTGGCTCTGGGGATGTTACTGTTCCTCATCGCCATCGGCCTCAACATCATCTTCGGCGTTCTCAACATCATCAATTTCGCCCATGGCGCGCTCTATATGCTCGGCGCCTACATCACCTATACGGTGGGGGTGCTCGCCGGCGTCAGCTTCTGGATCGCGCTCTTCGCCGCTCCGCTCATCGTGGCCGCCATCGCCGTGGTCATCGAGCGGCTGATGCTGCACCGGATCTACGATCGGCCGATCACCGACAGCCTGCTGCTGACCTTCGCCCTGCTGCTCATCATCGACGAGGCAGTGCGCTGGATCTGGGGCAGCACGATCCACGTCGTCGACCCGCCCGCCAGCCTGAGCGGAACGGTACTGTTGCTCGGAACCCAGCAGCCGGTCTACGGCCTCTTCGTGATCGCCATGGGCCTGATCGTCGGTCTCGGCCTCTGGGGCTTCTTCTCGGGCACGCGCGCCGGCCGGGTGATGCGCGCCGCGGCCATCGACCGCAAGATGTCGCGGCTTGTGGGGATCGACGTCCCCCTGGTGTTCACCGCGGTCTTCGCCCTGGGAGCAGGCATTGCGGGATTTGGCGGCGCCATTGCCACGCCGATCCGCGCCATCAGTCCGGCGATGGGGGCGAACATCATCGTCGAGTCCTTCATCGTCGTGGTGATCGGCGGGCTTGGCAGCTTCCCTGGCGCCTTTCTCGGGGCGCTGGTCCTGGGGGCGATCAACGGTTTCGGCTCCCGCTACCTGCCTGAGTTCAACCTCGTAATGCCGTACCTCGGGATGGCCCTGGTGCTGCTGCTGAAGCCGCATGGCCTGATGGGGAGAACGGCGTCATGACCCGGCAGCCCGGTCTGATCGCAGCACTCATCGCGGTCCTGCTGGTGGCCTTGTGGTTCCTGCCGGCCTGGGCGCCGTACTTCTATATCTTCGTCGCCGCGGAGATTCTGATCCTGGGCCTGTTCGCCGCCGGGTTCAACCTGGTGTTCGGCTATACGGGCATGCTCAGCCTGGGCCACGCCGCCTTCTTCGGCTTCGGCGCCTATGTGACGGCAATGCTGCTTCTGCACTTCGAGACGCCGCTTGCCCTGGCCTTGATCGCCTCGCTCGCGGGGGGCGGGCTGCTCGCGCTCGTCATCGGCTTCTTCTGTGTGCGCCTGACCGAAGTCTATTTCACGATGCTGACGCTGGCGTTCGGAATGATGGTGTTTTCCGTCGCCCAGCAATGGCGCAGCTTCACCGGCGGCTCGGACGGCATTACCGGCTTTACCGTCGGCGCGTTCGGCCTCGGTCTCGATCTCAACCTCGGCAACCCCGCCGTCTACTACCACCTGACGCTCGTCATCGTCACGCTGGCCGCGATATGTCTTTATCTCATCACCATCTCACCCTTCGGCCTGATCCTTCGCGCCATGGCCGAGAACCACGAACGCGTGGCCTTCACCGGCATTCCCGTGCGGCGCTATCGCCTCTACAGCTTCGCGATCTCGGGCGCCTTCTCCGGACTCGCCGGCGGGCTCTTCGCGCCCTTCACACGGGTGGCCTCGCCGGAAACGCTGCACTGGTCCCAGTCGGCCGAGCCGGTCCTGATGAGCATTCTCGGCGGCTCGGCGACTTTCCTCGGCCCCTTCATCGGCTCGGCGATCTTCGTCCTGCTCGAGACCTGGATTACCAGCTTCACCGACCGCTGGATGCTGTTCCTGGGCATCGCGCTCGCGCTCATGGTGATGTACCTGCGCCGCGGCCTGCTGGGCACGGCGCTCGACCGGCTGACGAGACGGGGCTGAGCCATGGCTGAGCAGACCACGCCCATCCTGACCACCGAGGACCTGACCAAGCGGTTCGGCGGGCTGGCTGCCGTCGATGGCGTGTCGATCCAGCTCAACGAGGGAGAGATCGTGGCCCTCATCGGACCCAACGGGGCCGGCAAGACGACATTCTACAACATGGTCTCGGGCCGAATGACGCCAACGTCGGGGCGCGTGTTGCTTCGCGGCACCGACATTGCCGGGAAGCCGCCGCACGAGATCGCACGCGCCGGGATCGGACGCTCCTTCCAGATCACCAATGTCTTCAACGAGCTGACGGTGCGCGAGAACGTCCAGGTTGCCCTGGTCAGTCACCGGGGCAAGAGCCTCCGGCTGTTTTCCATACTCGGCAGGGACAAGGCGCTGCACAGAGAAGCGGACGAGATCCTGGCCCGGCTCGGACTGGAGAGCATGGCCGGGTTGCGCACGGGCACCCTGTCCTACGGCGACAAGCGACTTCTGGAACTCGCCATCGTGCTCGCCATCGAACCGGAGATCGTGATGCTCGACGAACCGACGGCCGGGCTCACGCCGGACGAGACGACGGCGGTCATCGAGCTGATCCGGACTCTCCGGGCCGAACGCTCCTACACCTTCTTCATCACCGAACACGACATGGAGGTGGTCTTCGGCCTCGCCGAGCGGGTACTGGTGATGCATCGCGGCCAGCTTCTGGCCACGGGCGCCCCCGAGGAGGTTCAGAAGAATCCCGAGGTGCGCAGGGCCTACCTGGGCGACGAGGAGGACTCGGCGGCATGATGCTCGAGGTCGAGGATATCCATACCTACTACGGCGAAAGCCGGGCACTGTCAGGCGTCAGCCTGGCAGTGGACGAGGGCGAGACCGTGTGCCTTCTGGGACGCAACGGCGCCGGAAAGACGACAACCCTGTCCTCCGTCGTCGGCATCGTACCGCCAAGCCAGGGAACGGTCCGCTTCCGCGGCGAGGACATCACCCGCCGGCCGGCACATGCCATCACGCGCATGGGCATCTGCCTCGTACCGGAGGATCGGCGGATCTTCGGTGACCTGAGCGTCGCCGAGAACCTGGAGGTCGCGCTCTACCGCGGCCCGCGCCAGGCCACCTGGTCGCTGGAGCGGGTCTTCGACGAGTTCCCGGTAATCGCCGAGTTCAAGGACCGGCCCGGCAAGACCCTGTCCGGCGGCGAGCAGCAGATGCTGGCGATCGCCCGCGCCCTGGTCGGCCAGCCGGAGCTCCTGCTGCTGGATGAGCCGAGCGAAGGCCTGGCTCCGGTGATCGTCCACCAGATCGGACGGCTCCTCGCCAGCCTCTCGGCGAGCACGACGATCCTGTTCACCGATCAGAACCTGGCGTTCGCCCTCAAGCATGCCCAACGCTGCTACATCCTGGCCAAGGGCGAGGTGGTTTACGAAGGTCCTGCAGCGACGCTGCGTGAGGATCCGGAATTGCAGGAGCGCTACCTCTCGGTTGCGGCAGGCTGAGCCCCGCCGGTTTTTACCACCTCTGGCCGCCTCCCCTCTCACAGTCTGTTCACAGTCATGTGAAAGATCTTGAATTTCATCGCTTTTCCAGCAGGCCCAATTCCGTGGGTGAAATTCGAATCCCTGGACCACAGGCACAAGGGAGGACTCCGATGACTATCCGTAAATCCATTGCCGCTGTTTCCGCTGCCGGAATGCTGGCTGCCTGCACGAACATCGAGGCCGACCCGGCAACAGCAGCTCAGAACGATTCGCCAGACCTCGTGACCAAGCAGGACGCCGGCAATATCGTCTATTGGGTGCCGCCAGGACCGCGCAAGCTCAGCCCCACGGTGTTCGGTACCGCTGAGGACCCGAAGATGACGCTGCAGCCCAAACTGCAAAAGGCGCAGGAAATGGTGGAGGCTGGCAAGATGCCGCCCAGCGTGCCGCAGCTTCTGAAGGATCTGCCGATCCTGGTCGGAGTGCCCGAGAAAGCCCGTTCACAGGGTCCTGACGGTGAGCAGATCCTGGATCAACCAACCCCATTTCCCAACAAGGGCCAGATCATTGAGGGCAGCTTCCGTGCCGAGTTCTTCGACGAGGTCGACGAGGATACACCGGGCAAGCCGGGCGAAACACCCGACAGTGCGAACCTGACGGCCGAATTCACCGACCCGCAGGGCAACGACTACAAGGTCGTCCTGGACCACGTCGTGAAACCGCCGTTCCCTGGGTACCAGACCGACGGTGGCGTGATGCTGGACGACGTTCACCACGGCTCCACCGGCACCGGCACACCCTTGATGCCGCAAGTCTGGAGCATCGGTGCGCTGTGGGGCATCGGCGAAGTGCACGTCAACGGCGAGGTCGCGGCCAAGCATCAGGTGGTGCACCTCATGACCACGGAGACCGTGCGCACCACGGACTATCAGCTGGCCCTGCAGGAAGATATGCCGCTCGCTCCCGACGAATGGCACGTGAAGGGCCAGCCGCACCACACGCACCTGATCGTGCTGCCTATGGAAGGTACCCCGGAAGGCCCGGTATTCAGCCCCGTGCCGACCGCCTTCGAGCTGCCAAACGGTGAGACTCAGCCGTTCATGCACATCATGTTCGAGGAGGACACGGTCGAGCGCTAAAGGCAAACCACACCACTCCGCTGAGCGGTATGCGAACCGAAAGCAAGAGAGGAGTTCACGAGATGCCCGCATTTCTGCGGGGCACGACGGCCGGCGCGATTGCGTTGGCCGTCGTTGCTCCAGCCAGCGCCCACAGCCTTGAGGTCGAAGCAGAGGAGTTCGCCTTCGAGCCCAACCGTGTGGTGGTCGAGGCCGGTGAACGCGTCGAAATCACCTTCGAGAACACCGGCCGACTTAGTCACAACCTTAAAATACCCGCCTTTGATGTAAAGACCACGACAATCCAGGCCGGCAACACGGCCACCGTAACTTTCACCCCGAATGAGTCCGGCACGTACGAGATGTTGTGCACCGTTCCTGGCCACAGCCAGGCGGGCATGACCGGTACGGTGGTGGTGGTTCAGGAATAACCGGAAACTAATAAATCATCCCGCAGGGCTGAAGCCGGGCCACTCAGAAGAAGCCAACGGCATGCAGCCCTGCGGGGCCGGCCACCTTCGCCAGTATGCATCAAGCGTATTGCAGCGGCCTTCCGATTCCGGCGGCACACTCACCTGGACCAGAGCGCGATCTCCGGGAAGATGATCACGAGCGCGAGCGCAATGATCTGCAAGCCGATGAATGGCAAAAGAGAAACGAAGATGGTTCCCAAGGTGATGTTGGGTGGTGCCACGCTCTTGAGATAGAACGCAGCCGGACCGAAGGGCGGCGACAGGAACGAGATCTGCATGTTCAGGGCGAAGAGAACGCCGAACCAGATCGGGTCGTAACCGAGCTCGACCACGATCGGGGCAAAGATCGGGATGGTCAGCAGCGCGATGCCGACCCAGTCGAGGAACATTCCCAGCACCGCCAGGATCAGCATCATCACGAGCAGCACTATGATCGGTGTGTCGGAGACCCCCAGCAGCAGCTGCTTGATGAAGTCGATGCCGCCCATGAGGTTGTAGACACCGATCAGCGCCGTGGCACCGACGCCGATCCAGACGATCATGCCACAAGTCCTGAGTGTCTGCATGGCCGCACCCGAGAGCATCTTCAAGCTGAACTCGCCGCGAATGACCGTGGAAAGCACGACACCGACTACGCCGATCGCCGAGGCCTCGGTGACCGAGGCGATACCGCCGTAAATCGATCCCAAAACGAAAACAACCACCATAAGCGGCAGAATCAGGCCCTTTAACAAGGCAAGCTTGCGCACCATAGGTAGCTCTTCTTGCTCCTCCGGCACCGGCGCCTTGTCGGGAAAGAAATAGCCGATCACCAGCACATAACAGGCGTAAAGCGTGGCCAGCATGACCCCTGGCACGAAGGAGGCGGTGAACAGATCGCCGATCGAGACATTGGCCGAGAGCCCGAAGATGATCAGCACGATGGAGGGCGGAATCATCGTGCCCAGCGCTCCGCCGGCGCATATGATCCCGATCGCCAGCCTGCGGTCGTAACCCAGTCGCAGCATCTGCGGCAGGGCCAGCAGACCCAGCAGCACGATTTCTCCGCCGATGATCCCCGACATGGCCGCCAGCACCACGGCCACCAGCAGGGTCTGCACCCCGACGCCACCATGCAACCGGCCGGCGACCAGCCGCATGGCGTCGAAGAGGTCGCGTGCGATGCCGGAGCGATCGAGGATCGAAGCCATCAGCACGAACATCGGCACCGCGACGAAGACGTACTGAGTGATGAAGGAATAGATTCGGGTGGTCACGATGGGCACGGCCTCAGGACCGAACCAACCCAGCGCAAAGAACAAGGCCACCAGGATGGTGACGAAAGCAAGCGGCAAGCCGGTGAGTAGCAGCGTCAGCAGCATGCCGAACATCAGCAGGCTGCCGGGACCGATACCAAGGGCGGAAAGGTCAAACATTGTCGGAAGGCCTCACGTCCGAGGTGTCGGGACGAACCTCGTCCGAAGGATCGCGCCGCAGGTGTCGCACGAACTGCAAGGCAAACTGGATAGCCATCAGGCACAGGGTGATGAACAGGACAGCCTTGACGATTGCCGGAGTCGGCGGATTCCAGGCGCTGCCCGTGGTTTCGAGCCGGAATTGCCCCGTCGGAGTCCAGAACGCCTTGTAGGCCAGTCCATAGGAGGCCCAGGCCATGAGCAGGCAGGACAGGCAACCGATCATCGAGATGCCGATGTCCAGCCACCGACGAACCCTGGGACTGACGGCATCGTAGACCACGATCATGCGGATATGCTTGTCGATGGCAAGGCAATAGGCCCCACCGAAGGCAAAGCAGATGGCAGAGAGTGCGATTGTCGTCTCATGCACCCAGCGGGTCGGCATGTTGAAGACATAGCGCATCACCACCTCGAAGAAGGTAAAGGCGGTGATCAGCAGAAACGCGACAGAAATAGGCCGACCCAGAAACACCAGATAGGATGACAACGGATCCTGCGTCGGAAAGGAGTCCTGGCGGCCTTTGTCCTCGGTTTCCATGGAACCCTCCCCAAGGGAAAAACGGGCGGGTCAAGCTATGACCCGCCCGGTAATCGGGTGAAGTTCGACTTCAGACCTGTGCAGAGCTTAGAGGAGGCCCTCGCTTCTCAGGTGCTCGGTCAATGTGTCAAAGACCTTCTGGGCGTTCTCCGAACGATCGGCATAGGACTGCCACTGCTCCTGCGCAATCTGGCGGAACTTCTTCTTCTCCTCTTCCGACCAGGTATGGATGGTGACGTCGTCGCGCTCGCGGAGTTCCTCAGCGACCTCCTCGTCACGCGCGCTTATGCGATCCGCCAGCTCCTGCGCATACCACTCAACTGATTCGTCCAGGATCTCGCGGTCCTCCTCGGACATCGAATCCCAAGTCTCCTTGTTGATGGAAACCTCGTTGAGAGGCAACGAGTGGAAGCCGGGCCAGATCGGGTGCTTGGCAACGTCATGCAGGCCCATGGAGTGATTGGTGGCCAGGGTCGTTGCGTCCGAGGCACTGATCACGCCTTTGTCGAGCGAGGTGAAGACCTCAGACTGTGGCAGGTTCACAGGAGAGGCACCAACCGCCTCGAAGACCGACTGCACCATGCCTTCGGGGGCACGCATTTTCACGCCCTCGAAGTCCTCCACCGAATCGATCGGAACCTTGGACGGCACCGCTTCGGCCGGCTGGGCCGCCGGGCCGATGAAGTGCACGCCATAGGGCGCGAGGATTTCGTTGTAGAGTTCGGACCCCCCACCCTCGTTGAAGAAGGAGCGCAATTCCGCGGGGCTCGAATAGGCGCCGACCGGATTGCCGATCAAGGCGAAGGCAGCATCCTTGCCGGTGAAATAAGAACTGTCGGTGATATGTCCGTCAAGAATGCCAGAACCCACCGCGTCGAGCGTCTCATTGTATTCAACGATGGAGCCCACTGGCACCATCTCGACAGAGATCCGGCCATCCGACATCTCTCCAACCTTCTCGGCCCAATCCTGTTGGATCTCGAAAGTCGTGGTGCCGGAGTTGTCGCTGCTCTGGAACTGGAGATCATAGCTCTCCTGCGCCTGAGCAGAGGCCGCTGTGGCGAGCACACCTGCAAGGGCAACCGTGCTCAAAAGTCGGATCATCATGCGTATTTCCTCCCTAGCGTTTCCGTAAATGGAATGCGAAGCGTTGGCCATGGCCATTCTCTGGGCTCTCTGTGGCGCAACAACCTATGTAGGTCCTGATGCTCTAGAAAAAAGCATCGGGAATCAAGAGATGTCATAACGCTAACACACCAGATATCAGTGCGGTAGGGGAACTGAAAGGAACAACCCCTGGTGTTGCGCTCGATTGCCGAAGCGGCAGGAATGCTCGGACACCGGTCCCAGCATCAAGGACTCGAACGGTTGCAGGAACCTTGCCTTCCCCGCAGCCAGTGTCCACACTCCGCTCCTTCGAAAGGGATGGGAGGAGACCATGTCGAACTCGGGACAGTTTGCGCTGACCGCCGCACAGCAGACACTTTCCGAGCGCGCACGGGACCTTGCGCGCGAGGTGATCGGCCCGCGTGCCGCCGAGGTGGACCGCAGCGAGGCCTACCCCTGGGAGAATGTGGAGGCCCTGAAGGACGCAGGCTTTTTCGGCATGACCATCCCGCGGGACTACGGCGGCCAGGGCGCCAGCTTCCTGGATGCGGCCCTGGCAATCGAGGAGATGGCTCGGGTCTGCGGCGTCACCGGCCGGATCACGGTCGAGGCCAACATGGGGGCCATCTCCGCTGTCATGCACTATGGCAGCGAGGAGCAGAAGAAACTGGCCGCTGACCTGGTGCTGAACGGCGACAAACCAGCCATCTGCATCACCGAGCCCGAGGCCGGCTCGGCCGCCACGGAGATGACCACGCGCGCCGACAAGCGCGGCGACCGCTACATCATCAACGGCAAGAAGCACTGGATCACCGGTGGCGGCGTGTCGCGCCTGCACCTGATCTTCGCACGAGTTTTCGACGAGCAGGGCGAGGAACAGGGAATCGGCGGTTTCCTGGCCGTGCGCGGCGAGGCCGAAGGCCTGCGCATCGGCCTGCGCGAGCCCACCATGGGCCTGCGCGGCATCCCGGAAACGGAGGTCATCTTCGAGGACCTGGAGGTGCCGGAGGCCATGGTCGTGCTGCCGCCTTCGGGCTTCAAGCGCGGCTTCGCCGACCTGATGAACGCCTATAATGCCCAGCGCGTCGGCGCGGCCACTGTTGCTCTCGGTCTGGCCCAGGGTGCCTACGAGCTGGGGCGCGACTGGCTGGGTCAACGCGAGCAGTTCGGCCGCCCCATCGCCGAATTCCAGGGCCTGCAGTGGATGCTGGCCGACATGTCGACCCAGCTGACGGCGGCCCGCCTGATGATCCACCATGCCGCAGCCAGTGCCGACCCCTTCCCCGACCAGCTGTTGGCCGCTCAGGCCAAGGTCTTCGCCTCCGAGATGGCGATCAAGGTTGCCAACGATGCGTTGCAGTTCTTCGGGGCGCGCGGCTATTCGCGCAATCTGCCGCTGGAGCGTATCTGCCGCGACGCCCGCATGTTCACCATAGGCGGTGGCACGGCGCAGATTCTGCGCACCGTGATTGCCGGCCAGGTGCTGGAGCGCAAGCTGCCCCAGAGCCGCGACGGCCATAGCAAGCTTGCGGAGAAGGCTGCTCGCGGAAAGCAGGGCGGACGACACGCCGCAGAGTGACGGCCGCGCCGGCTCCGCACGGCAGCTTCTTCATCCGAACGTCACCGGACTGTCATGGGCCTGTCATCGCTAGCTGACAGAAAGGCGGCCAGCAAACAGCCAGTCCGGTGCCTTCCCGAATGTTCCCCGAGCAACTTGCCGAAAGCCCAGGTTCCCCCGCCGGCGTCAAAGCGCGGCGTCTTGACGATGTTACAGGGCTCATGGACAATCCCGAGTTCGGGGAGACTCGTCACGTTCTGGACGTGCCCTCCCTTCAGAGCGATAAGAATAACGCCCGGGGAGACGATACTTTCATGAGCACGGACGCCTTCCTCCGCCTGGAGGGACTGGCCAAGCGCTGGGGCGAGCACGTCGGCCTCAGGAAACTCGATCTCAGCATCCAGCGCGGTGAATTCATCGTTCTGCTCGGCCCGTCAGGCTGCGGCAAGTCCACCACCCTGCGCCTGATCGCGGGCCTGGAAATGCCCAGCGAAGGCCGGCTATGGATCGACAACCGCGAGGTCACCACCATGCCGCCGGCGAAGCGCGGCCTGTCCATGGTCTTCCAGTCCTATGCGCTGTTCCCCCATCTATCGGTCGCCGAGAACATCCAGTTCGGTCTGAAGGTCCGCCGCATGCCGAAGGCCCAGCGCGCCGAGCGCCTCGCGCGGGCCCTGCGCATGACCGGACTGGAAGGGTTCGAGGATCGCAAGCCCGCGCAGCTCTCGGGCGGCCAGCGCCAGCGCGTCGCGCTCGCCCGCACCGTGGTGGCCGACCATCCGCTCTGCCTGATGGACGAGCCCCTGTCCAACCTGGATGCCAAGCTGCGTCATGCGGTGCGCCAGGACATCCGCACTCTCCAGCAGGACCTGGGCATGACGGTGATCTATGTCACGCACGACCAGACCGAGGCCATGGGCATGGCCGACCGAATCGTGTTGCTCAACGAGGGCGTGGTGGAACAGATCGGCACGCCGGAAGAGCTCTACGAGCGACCGGCGAGCCTCTTCGCCGCCGGCTTCCTGGGCAGTCCGCCCATGACCTTCTTCCCGGTAACGCTGCTGCCCCAGGCCCTGACGCCCGCGCAGCAGGACCTTCCGGAGAGCGCCGTCGTGGGCGTGCGTCCCGAGAACCTGGACCTCGGGGCTGACGCGCCGGACCGACTGAGCGCCCAGGTCGTGAACAGCGAATTCCTCGGCGCGGAAACCCTGGTCTACCTCGACTGCGCCGGCCGCAGCATCGTCGCGCGCGCTCCCGGTCGTGTCGATTTCGCCAGCCAGCAGGCCGTGGGCCTGGGCTGGCGCGCCGAGGACATGCACCTCTTCGACGAAGCCACTGGACAGCGTCTCGATACCTCCGGGCCCAGGTCCGAAGGCTCCGACAACCGGCAGGACAAACATAAACAGGCCGGTCGTATGGCCTCGTTGTGAGGCCGAGCACACAGACCCAAGAGTGAGGGAAGGATCAAGATCATGAACAGGCAGCTTATACGTCTTCTGGGCGCCGGCGCCCTGACGGCCGGGCTTGCAGCTCCGGCAACGGCGCAGGACATCGAACTGACCATGTACTATCCCATCGCCGTGGGCGGCCCGCTCACCGAGGTGGTGGATGGAATGGTCGCGGGCTTCGAGGAGCAGAACCCGAACATCTCCGTCAATGCCATCTATGCCGGCAACTATGACGACACGCGCGTACGCGCCATCTCGGCGCTGGAGTCCGGTGAACCGGCCCAGCTGTCCGTGATGTTCTCCATCGACGTCTATGAACTGCTCGAACAGGACCTGATCGTCCCCTTCGACGACCTGGTCGAGACCGAGGAAGAGAAGGAGTGGCTCGACAGCTTCTACCCGGCGTTGATGGCCAACGGCACCGTCGACGGCAAGACCTGGGGCGTGCCCTTCCAGCGCTCGACCATCGTACTCTACTACAACAAGGACATGTTCGAGGAAGCGGGCCTGGACCCCGAGGATCCCCCCGAGACCTGGGACGAGATGGTCGAGGCCGGCAAGGCCCTGCGCGGCGAGGACCGCTGGGGTGTCATGGTGCCGTCGACCGGATATCCCTACTGGATGTTCCAGGCCTTCGCCATCCAGAACGGCATCGAGCTGATGAACGAGAATGGCACCGAGACCTACTTCGATGCCCCCGAGGCCGTGGAAGCGCTCAGCTTCTGGCGCGACCTGTCCAGCGAGCATGACATCATGCCCGGCGGCACCATTGAATGGGGCACCCTGCGCCAGGCCTTCCTGGAAGGGCAGACCGGCATGATGTGGCACACCACGGGCAACCTGACCGCCGTGCGCAACGAGGCCGATTTCGACTTCGGCGTGGCCATGCTGCCGGCCAAGGAGCGACAGGGCTCGCCCACCGGCGGCGGCAACTTCTACATCTTCAAGGATGCCAGCGAGGAAGAGCAGCGGGCGTCCATGGAGCTGATCAAGTACATGACGGCACCGGAACGCGCCGCCGAATGGTCCATCGAAACCGGCTATGTCGGAATCTCGCCGGCTGCCTACGAGACCGAAGCCCTGCAGGAGTATGTCGACGACTTCCCGCAGGCCCTGGTCGCCCGCGACCAGCTCGAGGTCGCCGTGGCCGAGTTGTCCACCTATGAAACCGGCCGTGTCCGCGAAGGCCTCAACAATGCGGTGCAATCGGTCCTGACCGGCAGCGCCGAGCCAGAGGAAGCCTTGTCCCAGGCCCAATCCAGGGCCGAGCGCCTGCTGCGCGCCTATCGCTAAGGCACTTGCCTGACTCCGGCGGCTTCCCGTAAGGGGAGCCGCCGGTTTTTCCTTTTCCGCGACGGGGAGCTGCATGGCTACGAGCGACAGTCACGAACGCCGCCGCATGGCGCTGTACGGCTGGATGCTGTTGGCGCCCGCGCTGATCATGCTGACCACCTTCGCCTTCCTGCCGACGGTCAGTGCGCTCTGGCGCAGCTTCTTCTCGCGCGAAACCAGCCGCAATCCCTCGGAGTTCATCGGGCTCGACAACTACGAATACCTCTTCCAGGACCCGATCTTCTGGCAGGTGGCCACCAACAACCTGATCTACGCCGGCGTCACCATTCCGGTGTCGATCGTGATCGCGCTGGGCATGGCACTCTGGGCCAACTCGCACATCAGGGGCCGCACGTTCCTGCGCATCGCCTATTTCACGCCCACCATGCTGCCGATGATCGCCGCCGCCAATCTCTGGCTGTTCTTCTATACCCCGGACATCGGCCTGATCGACAGCATCACCGCGCTTTTCGGTGCCGAGCCCGTCAACTGGCTGGGCCAGCCGGAAACGGCGCTGTGGGCGGTCATCGTGGTGACCATCTGGAAAGAGGCCGGCTTCTACATGATCTTCTACCTGGCCGCGCTGCAGACCATTTCCCCGGACCTGCGCGAGGCCGCCATCATCGAGGGCGCCAGCCGCTGGACCTACCTGCGCCGCATCGTGCTGCCCCTGCTGATGCCGACCACGCTCTTCGTCATGATCAATGCCATGATCAACTCGGTGAAGCTGATCGACCACCTCTTCATCCTGACGAAGGGCGGCCCCAACAACGCCTCGAAGCTGCTGCTCTACTGGATCTGGGAGACGGCCTTCTCCTATTTCGACCGGCCCCTGGCGGCGGCGCTGACCGTCCTGGTCCTGGCCGTACTCGGCCTGGTGGCCATCCTGCAGTTCCGCGGGCTTGAAGGAAGGATCCACTACCGATGAGCCTGGCCGGCGCAAGCGAGACCCGCCGCGGACTGTCCGGTTTCTTCGCCGAAGACGGCGGACTGGAATCCATCGCCGCCTGGCTGCTGGCCATCGTCTGGATCTCGCCCCTGGTCTTCGCCGCCTGGGCCTCGTTCCATACCGCCAGCGACGCGCTCAGTTTCAACCTGGCCGCACCGCTGACCCTGGTGAACTATATCGAGGCCTGGTTCGACGCGCCCTGGATTCGCTACTTCTTCAACACCATGGCGCTGGTGACCCTGATCCTGCTGGGGCAGTTCTTCTTCTGCACGCTTGCCGGCTATGCCTTTGCGCGTTTCGAATTCCGCGGACGCGAGGTGCTCTTCATCCTGGTGCTGATGCAGCTCTTCATCCTGCCGGAAGTCCTGATCGTCGAGAACTACACCATCATCACCAACCTGGGCCTGTTCGACAGCATCCTCGGCATCGGCGTGCCCTACATGGCCAGCGCCTTCGGCATCTTCCTGTTGCGCCAGGCCTTCAAGCAGGTGCCCAAGGAGTTGGAGGAAGCCGCCCGCATCGAGGGCTGCGGCTGGATGGGCATCCTCTGGCGCGTCTACATGCCGGCCGCCCGGCCCACCTATCTCGCCTATGCCATGGTCTCCATCGCCACCCACTGGAACAACTTCCTCTGGCCGCTGGTGGTGACCAACACCGAACAGACCCGCCCGCTGACCGTCGGCCTGTCGCTCTTCGCGGCCCCCGAAAGCGGCGTCAGCATCGTGGTGATCTCGGCCGCCACGATCATGTCCATCGCCCCCCTGCTGATCGCCTTCCTGCTGTTCCAGCGCCAGTTCATGCAGGCCTTCCTGCGTGCCGGCATCCGCTGAGGCGGTTGAATTTCCTGCTCAGGGCACGCGTCGGGACTGGACAAACTGAACAAATTGACCATATTATGTGTGGTCAGTGTTCAGCATCCAGACAGGAGCCCTTCACATATGTCGATCAGCCATAGCGAGCAAGAACGCGGCAGTGCGTTTCATGTGGAAGGACTGCAGGGACTTTCCAGCACCGCCACCCGCTTTTTGAAACAACACCCACTGGAAGCGCGCCTGGCCGTCACCGCAGCCCTGGAAGCCGCTGCTGTCCAGTACAAAAGCCGTCTTCCGCAGTCGGAAACCAGACAGGTGCCGAAAAGCCTGAGACCCTTTATCGATGCGGGTGACCAGGAAAAGGGAATACTCAATACTTCGCAGGCTGCAAAGCGTCTCCGAATTTCACGCACCACCGTCTATGCCTGGGTGGACAAGGGCGTACTGCTCGGCTGGCGCTCCACAAAACGCGGCTTGCGCATCCCGGAAGAACAGATCCTGGGACCAGGCAAGCTCGTCCCCGGCCTCGCGCAGGTCCTGCAGCTGTTCGACGATCCGGAACTGGCCTGGGCCTTTCTCGACCAGGAGCACCCCTTCGCCAAAACAACAGCCCGTCCACTCGACGTGTTGAAGGCCGGAGCCGTTGACGAAGTCATTGCCGCAGCCGAAAGCTTCGGCCACGCCCCCACCTGATGGCCGCTCCCTATCCTGCTGACCGTCTTGCCGCGGTCCTTTGCGAAGCGGCTTTGCCTCCCACCTACCGGATCTTTCCTGAACGCTTCCTGCAAACGCCACTCGGCACGGCGCCAGGAGACTCTCGTTTTTGCGCCCAAGCGGACGGTTTCTCTCTGCTCTACAGCACATCCGATTTGGCCACGGGTTTTGTGGAGGTCATCGTGAGGGACCGTTTCACGGCACAAGCCCCCCGTGAAATCAGACTCAAGGAAGTCACCCAACGCGCCTGGGCGCAAATCAGTACCCTTCCCGGAACGCAGCTGAATTTACTGGACCTGCGACAGGAAGGTTGCGTGAAAATGGGTATCCCCACGGATGCAGTGAAGGCACGCAACCATGCGGCCGGTCGGGCATTGGGCCGGACCTTGTACAAGCATCATGGCCAGGTTGACGGTATTCTCTTTTCTTCACGCCTAACAGGAGAGGATGTCTATGCGATCTTCGACCGCGCCCTGGACAAGCTATCCGTCATGGATACGGGATGGCTCGCGGAACACCCCGAGTTGCCCGCAATTCTATCCCGTTTTGACATGCGGCTGAAGACTGGCTGAACCTGCTCCCCAGTTCACTCGATAAAGGAAACTGCACTGCCTCATTTAAACCTCTTGATGGAAAAGGGGATTGGAATACCCTTGTACAGGGCATGCCTGCCGCCGGGACATTCGTGACCGGCCGGAGAATCACCGCCCGCGCGAAGATCGCCCTGCGGGCCGGGAGGGAGAAGTTCAATGGATGCACTCGCCGCCGAATACGGCCCCTGGGCCGCACTTGCACTCAATGTCGTGAAGGCCCTGGTCTTCCTGGTCATCGGCTTCCTGATCGCCGGGCTGGCGGCACGCCTGGTCAAGACCAGCCCGAAGCGCAGCAAGCGCATCGACCCCATGCTGGCCAGCTTCCTGGCCGCAATCGTCTATTACCTGATCCTGGTCGTGGTCGTGATCGCGGTCCTGCAGGTCTTCGGCTTCCAGGCCACCAGCCTCGTCGCCGTCCTCGGTGCCGCCACCCTGGCCATTGGCCTGGCCCTGCAGGGCAGTCTTGCAAACTTCGCCGCCGGCGTGATGCTGATCCTGTTCCGGCCCTTCAAGATCGGGGATTTCGTGGACCTCTCGGGCCACCTGGGCACGGCCACCGACCTGAACCTCTTCATGACCGAGCTGACCACCGTGGACAACGTGAAGATCGTGGTGCCCAACGGCCAGGTGTGGAACTCGGCGATTACCAACTATTCGGCCTATCCCACCCGGCGCTGCGACATCACCTTCGAGATCGACTATGGCTCGGATGTCGACAAGGCGATGGAGATCATCCTCGACCACGCCAGGAAGGACAGCCGCTTCCTGGACGAGCCGGAACCCATGGTGCGCGTTCTAGGACTGGGAGAATCGGCTGTCGAGCTGACCTTCCGCGGCTGGACCAACGCCGAGGACCTGTGGGAGGCGCGCTGGGCCATGCTGAAGCAGGTCAAGCAGGAGTTCGACCAGGCCGGCATCTCCATCCCCTTCCCGCACCGGGTCATGGTCGAGAAGAAGGCCTGAGCCCGGCTCTCTGCTGCCCGGTACTGGAGGCGGATGGATGAACCCTGCGGAGTGGTTGGCGCGCACCGCCCGAAACAGGCCTGAGACCCCCGCGCTCTTCCATGGCGAAGAGAAACTCGCCGACTATGCCGGGTTCAACCGCAAGAGCGCGTCCATCGGCGCCTACCTGCGCGAACTGGGTCTCGGCCGCGGCGACCGGATCGCCGTGGTCCTGCCGAACTGCCCCGAGTACCTGCCGGTTCTCTACGGCATCTGGTATGCCGGCGCCACCGCGGTGCCGATCAACGCCAAGCTCCATGCCAAGGAGGTGGCCTGGATACTGGAGGACGCCGGGGCCCGGCTCGTCTTCCTGCAGGATGCGCAGGCGCTGGTCGCGACGGGCAGCATCAGGGACGACGTCGACATGATCGAGCCCGGCAGTCCCCGATTCACGGAGATGTTCGATACGCCGCCCCTGGACTGGCCGGAGAGCCTGGGACCCGAACAGATCGTGTGGCTCTTCTACACCTCGGGCACCACGGGCCGCCCCAAGGGAGCGATGCTGAGCGGCGCCAATCTCATGGCGATGTCGCTCAGCTATCTTGTTGATGTCGACGAGGTCCGCCCGGAAGATGCCGCACTCTACGCCACGCCCATGTCGCACGGCGCGGGACTCTACAACTTCGTCCACGTGCTCCGCGGCGCGCGCCATGTAATTCCGAGAAGCGGCGGCTTCGATCCGACGGAGATCCTCGAGACCGCGCCGCGCATCGGCAACATCTCCATGTTCGCCGCGCCGACCGTGGTCAAGCGGCTGGCGGAGGTCGCCAGGCAGACGGGTGCCGGCAGCGACGGTATCAAGACGATCGTCTATGGCGGCGGACCGATGTACGTCGCCGACATCCAGCAGGCGCTGGACGTCTTCGGGCCGAAGTTCGTCCAGATCTATGGCCAGGGCGAAAGCCCCATGTGCATCACCGCTCTTTCGCGCGCCGACATTGCGGACCGCGGCCATCCGAAGTGGACGAAGCGTCTGGCCTCGGTGGGGCGTGCACAGAGCGTGGTGGAGGTTCGTGTCGTCGACGCGGAGGGTCGCCCGCTGCCCGCGGGCGAGGTCGGAGAGGTCACAGTGCGCGGCACCTCCGTCATGCAGGGCTATCTCGGCAACCCCGAGGCCAACGCAAAATCCCTGCGCGACGGATGGCTCTGGACGGGCGATCTCGGCCAGCTCGACGCCGACGGCTATCTCTACCTGCACGACCGCGCCAAGGACCTGGTCATCTCCGGCGGTTCCAACATCTATCCGCGCGAGGTGGAGGAGGCCCTGCTGACCCATCCGGGCGTGCAGGAAGTCTCCGTCGTCGGCGCCCCAGATCCGGAGTGGGGCGAGATTGTGGTGGCCTTCGTCGTCGCTGCCGAGGGCACTACGCCCGAACCCGTCGCGCTGGACGCGGCCTGCAGCGCGGAGATTGCGCGCTTCAAGAAGCCCAAGAAATACGTCTTCGTGGACGAGCTGCCGAAGAACAACTACGGCAAGGTCCTGAAGACGGAGCTGCGCAAGCAGCTCCAGGAGCAGGAGGTTCGCTGAACACATAGCGCTCGAGACCGGGGTTGACTACTCCTCGACTTCCAAGGCGCTGCTGTCGCTACTGAGCTTCATCATTTCCATCAGCGAGGCAGTGTCGCGCACATCGGCGAAGAGCTGGACCAGGCTGACCAGCGATGCCTGATGCTGCGCCGCGCTGCGCGAGGCGTTGGCGTCGCTGACGAAGACCACATTGTAGTCCATCATCATCGCATCGCGGGCCGTGGACTCGCAGCAGCAGTTGGTCAGCCCGCCGGTGATGATCAGGGTGTCGATCCGCCGTGCCAGCAGCTGCAGGTCCAGGTCCGAGGAATTGTGCAGCATGGCGCTGTAGCGGGTCTTGAGGACGCGCTGGTCGCCGGGCTGCACATCCATGCTATCGTGAATCTCGAAACCGCGGGAACCCGGCGTCGTGTTCTCGATCAGCGCCCGGGCCACCTCGCCTTTCGTCGTTTTCTCGTACCAGCTCGTCCAGCTCTCGGTGAACATGTGCTGAATCCAGAAGACAGGCACGGACAGCTGCCGGCAAAGAGCGGCGATCGCGTTCACCTTGTCGACGATGTTTGCCATATCCGGGGCATAGGCCACCGGCAGGTCCTCCATCCAATAGAAGTTCTGGACGTCCATGACCAGCAGCGCCGTGCGCGTCAGGTCCAGCCGCTCCATTGTCGCCAGGGAGCCGCGCCGATATTCCACGCGCTGTCGAATCTCATCGGGAATCACCGAGTTATCCATAGACCGCCTCACCAATCCGATATGTGTGGATACCGGGTGGAGCGGATGGCGCTCGCCGGTTCCTCTTTTTCAGGCATGACTCAAACGGAACGTCGGCGAGCTGTGCCGCCGACGCCGAAGAGATGCCGTATATTGCGGTCAGATGACCATGCCGTGAACGGACTGGCAATCCTTATTATACGGCAGGCGGCTCTTTCTGCACTTTGCATTCCCCGGTATCGCCGGGCTTCAATCTGGCTTCACCCTTCCAGCGACTTGGACGCGATCTCGTAGACGTCGCGGGACAGGTCCGGAGCGGACAGGATGCGCTCCAGCTCGGCCTTCATCAGGCGCTGGCGTTCCTCGCCCATGCGTGCCCAGCGACCAAGCGGCGTCAGCAGGCGCGCCGCGATCTGGGAATTGATCCCGTCCAGTGTCAGCACGCGGTCGGCGTGGAAGCGATAGCCCGAGCCATCGGCGGCGTGGTAGCGCAACGGATTGGCCTGGACGAAAGTACCGATCAGCGCCCGCACCTTGTTGGGCCGGCTGAGCGAGAAGACCGGATGCTCTTCCAGCGCCTTGACCCGCTCCAGCGTGTCCGGCCGGGCCGAGACGGCCTGCAGCGCCAGCCACTTGTCCATGACCAGGTCGTTGTCGCGATAGCGGTCGTGGAAATCCTGCAGTGTGGCCTCCGCGGCCTCGCCGCCGATGTCCGCCAGCAAACGCAGGGGGGCCATGCGGTCGGTCATGTTGTCGGCCGCGTGATAGTGGTCCACCAGCCGTTCGAGGGCCGCGCCCTCCTCCGGGGCCAGGGCCGAGAGATAGGACAGCGCCGTGTTGCGCAGGGCGCGCTGGGCCGCCTGTTCGCCCTCGGGACTGTAGGCCTCGGTCACCGTATTGACGGTATAGACCTCCTGCAGATCGTCCGTCAGGGTCTCGGCCAGGCGCCGGCGCAGGGCTTCGCGCGCCCGATGGATGGCGTCCACGTCCAGCGGCTGCATCTGCTCGCCGATGTAGCTCTCGCCCGGCAGGGTCAGTGCCTCGGCGGCGAAGGCCTTGTCCAGCTGCGGATCGCGCAGGATCTCGCGGAAGGCGTCGATGAAGGCGGTGTCAAACTCGGGCACGCCGCCGGCCTGCAATGTCTCCACGGCCTGCAGCAGCAGGCGCAGGGCATAGCGCTGACCCGCCTCCCACCGCGCGAAGGGATCGGAGTCCTGCGCCATCAGGAAGGCCAGCTCCTCGGCCGACTGCTCGCTCTTAAGGTTGACCGGTGCCGAGAAGCCGCGATTGTACGACAGGGCGCGCGGCTCCGGCACACCGGGAAAGCGGAAGCGCTGCTCGGACTCGCGCAGCTCCAGTACCTTCGTCGCGCTGGTGGCGCCGCTGTCCTCGCCCTCCAGAGCCAGCGGGATGTCCTGGCCCTGGGCATCCAGCAGGCCCACCGCAAAGGGGATCTGCAGGGGCTGCTTCTCCGGCTGGCCGGGCGTGGGCGGGCAGGTTTGCCGCACCGTCATCTCGTAGGTGCCGCTGTCGCCGTCATAGGCGCCCGTCACCTCGACCTCGGGCGTACCGGCTTGCGAATACCAGCGCTTGAACTGCTCCAGGTCCACGTCGTTGGCGTCGGCCATGGCGGCGACAAAATCGTCGCAGGTGGCAGCCTGGCCGTCGTGGCGCTCGATATAGAGCCGCATGCCCTTCTGGAAGCCGTCCTCGCCCAGCAGGCTGTGCAGCATGCGGATGACCTCGGCGCCTTTCTCGTAGACCGTGGGTGTATAGAAGTTATTGATCTCAATGTAGGAATCCGGCCGCACGGGATGCGCCAGTGGGCCGGCGTCCTCTGGGAACTGCCGGGCACGCAGGGCGCGCACCGTCTGGATGCGCTCCACCGGGCGCGAGCGCACGTCCGAGGAGAACTCCTGGTCGCGGAAGACCGTCAGGCCCTCCTTCAGGCTCAGCTGGAACCAGTCGCGGCAGGTCACGCGGTTGCCAGTCCAGTTGTGGAAGTACTCGTGCGCCACCACGGACTCGATGCCGGCATAGTCGCCATCGGTAGCCGTGTCCGGATCGGCCAGAATGTACTTGTCGTTGAAGACGTTCAGCGACTTGTTCTCCATGGCGCCCATGTTGAAGTCGCTGACCGCCACGATGTTGAACAGGTCCAGGTCGTATTCCAGGCCGAAGCGCGTCTCGTCCCAGCGCATGGCGCGCTTCAGGGAGTCCATGGCCCAGCCGGTGCGGCTTTCCTTGCCATGCTCCACATAGATGCGCAGCGCCACCTCGCGCCCCGAGTGGGTGGTGAAACCCTCCTCGTGACAGGCCAGGTCGCCGGCCACCAGGGCGAAGAGATAGCTGGGCTTGGGGAAGGGATCGTCCCAGACGGCATAGTGCCGCCCGTCCGACAGCTCGCCGGTCTCGGCCAGGTTGCCGTTGGACAGCAGCACGGGACAACTGTCCTTCGGCCCGCGGATGGTGACGTGATAGCGGGTCAGCACGTCCGGCCGGTCGGGGAAATAGGTGATGCGCCGGAAGCCCTCGGCCTCGCACTGGGTGCAGAAGATGCCGTTGGAGAGATACAGCCCCGACAGCTCGCTGTTGCCCTTGGGATCGATCTCGGTCTCGATCTCCAGCGTGAAGGATCCCTGCGGCGGTGCCGTCACCGTCAGGCCGCTGTCGTCCACCCGGTAGTCCCGGCCCTCGGCCAGCGGTTGTCCGTCCAGCGCGATGGAGACCAACTTCAACGCCTCGCCATCCAGCTTCAGCGGCCGCACGTCGGCGGCCGAGCCCTGCTCATGCGCCGGCGCCACGGCCAGCCGGGATTTCACGCGAGTGGCTCCCGGCTCCAGGTCGAACGCCAGCGCCAGGCTGTCGATGGCATAGTCGGGTGCTGTGTAGTCTTCGCGACGAATGACGGTCGGTGTCTGGGCGGGCGCGGCGGTGGCTGTATCGGGCATGGGACTCTCTCGGCAATGACGGTGCCGGCACAGCAAAGGCCGGTCCAGAAGCGTCTGTTACGTTTGGATAGGATCAGAAAGAAAACTGTCAGTTTTCTAAGTGGCAACTCCAGCAGCACCCGTCAAGCTGAGTTGGGTCACAATATCGTATTTTAAGTTCTTCCAGAATTATTCATATGCCATAATACAGAAATTAAATACTTATCAAGAACAATGGGGTGCAAATGAAATATACAGATAAATTTGTCGCGTTCATCGATATCCTAGGATTCAAACAGATCGTGGAAAAATCTGTTATCATCGAGGATGCTGAATCTATCGCTCGGATGATCAAAAGGTTAGCACCAGAAAGTGATATTGCTTTTTATCAAAATGACGGAGCAGAAATTTGCCCTTGTTCTGAAAGTTACAGCTCCGATCTCGCAATGAGGATTTCTCAAATTTCAGACTGTGTAGTTATTTCAGCCGAAATATCAGCAGCTGGAGTGATCAATATAATTCACTACTGTCAAAAAGTAGCGGAGCGCCTGCTTCTTCGTGAGAGTGTATTATGTCAGGGATATCTAACTCGTGGCAAGATAGTTCACGATGGGATGATGTTTTTCGGGCCAGGATACCAAGCAGCAGTCGAAGGTGAAAAACAAGCTGCCTCGATCGAATGGCGTGGGGAAGTACTTGGGACACCCTTCATAGAAATAGATCCTGACGTCGTTGCTTATCTCAAATCACACGGCGACGATTGCACTCATGAGATGTTTACGCGAATGACAGTCCGTGGAACAACCGAGAGCTATATCTCTCCATATGGTATTTTTGATAGACTTGCTAACTGGGCTTCAGATCCTTCGAAATCCCCCGACCAAATATTCAAAGAATTCAACATTGCCAACTCTATAATCGAACGAATTGAGAAGGATATCGCGGCTTCGAAACCAAAAAATTTACGGGCAAGAGAAAAACTAAGGATTACCCAAGAAGAATTATCAAAAGCCAGAGAGCGCCTTGCTGAAGCTCAGAGTATGATTCTATCTTAAAGTAATAATTTTTTATGGTGAAATTTTATTATTACTTAAAAAATTTCATTTATATTGAAAAAATGGCGGAGGGAGGGGGATTCGAACCCCCGATAGGGCTATAAACCCTATAACGGTTTAGCAAACCGTCGCCTTCAGCCGCTCGGCCACCCCTCCGCAGGCCCCAGGTCGGGGGCGTCGCTCTGTCTGCGGGATGTGCTTTCTAGTCAGTCGCTCCCCCGCTTGTCAATGACCGCAGCCAGGAGATTTGGTCCCGGCCCCATGTCCGTCAAGCCCCCGGCGCGCAGCGCCCTTTCTACCCGACTGCCTGGCGCAGCGCCTGGTCCAGGTCGTCCAGCAGGTCCTGGCGGTCCTCCAGGCCGATGGACAGGCGGATCAGGTTGCGCGGAATCGGGCTGTCCGTGCCCTCGATGGTCGGGCGGTGCTCGATCAGGCTCTCGGTGCTGCCCAGCGAGGTCGCCGGCACGAACAGGCGGCAGTTGCGCACCACCTCCACCGCCTGTTGTTCGCTGCCGTTCACCAGCAGGCTCATCATCGCCCCGAAACCCTCGGGCATCTGGCGGCGTGCCAGCTTGTGCTGCGGATGCTCGGGCCGGCCGGGGTAGAGCACGGCCTCGACACCCGGATGCTCGGCCAGCCGGTCGGCCAGCCAGGCCGCCGTGGCGCTGGCCTGACGCACCCGCACGAAGAGCGTGCGCAAGCCACGGTGCAGTAGCCAGGCCTCGAAGGGTCCCAGGGTGGCGCCCGCCTGGCTGCGGTGGCGCTCGATGCGCTGCCAGACCTCATCCTGCTGCCGGGTCAGCAGGGCGCCGGCCAGCACGTCGCTGTGGCCGTTCAGGTACTTGGTGGCGGAGTGCATGACGATGTCGGCGCCCAGCTCCAGCGGGCGCTGCAGCACCGGGGTCGCCATGGTGCTGTCCACCGCCAGACGGGCGCCGGCCTGGTGCGCGAGGCCCGCCAGGGCGGCGATGTCCACCACCTGCATCACCGGATTGCCGGGCGTCTCGATCCAGACCAGCTTCGTGCGCCCCGGACGGATCTTCCCCGCCACGTCCTCGGGATCGGTGGCGTCGACGGTCTCCAGCTCGATGCCCCAGTCGCGGCAGAAATCCACCGCCCAACCGCGGAACCCCCAATAGAGCGGATCCTGCATCAGCAGGTGATCGCCGGGGCGAAGCGACATGACCACGGCGGTGGCCGCCGCCATGCCCGAGGCGAAGACCAGGCCGGCCTCCGCTCCCTCCAGGCGCGCCAGCAGCTCCTCCACATGACTCCCCGTGGGGCTGGCGTTGCGCAGGTAGTCGCCCTGGGGCGGCGGGCCGTAGTCCTCGGCCCGCCGGAAGGTGGTGGCGGCATGGACCGGCGGCACCACGGCCCCGGTCTCGCCGTCGCCCTCATAGCCGCCCTGGGCGGCCAGGCTCTCGGGGCTCGGCCCCCTGTTCTTGCGCTCCTGCATTCCGATCCGGCCTCCTTCCCCCGGTGACAAGCTGCTCAGCGGCGCTGGAACTGCGTGTCGCCGAACAGCAGCTCCTTGGCCTTCTCGTCGAACGCCGCCGGGCGCTCGCTGGCCAGCACCTGGACGCCGCGCTGCACGGCCGGCCGCTCGGCGATCTCGTCGTGCCAGCGCGCGAAGTTCGGGTATTCCTCGCGGTCCACGTTCTGCCCGTCCGGATTGCGCGTCCAGGGCCAGGCGGCGATGTCGGCGATGGTGTATTCGTCGCCGGCCAGGTAGCGGCTCTCGCCCAGGCGCTTGTCCATCACGTTGTACAGGCGATTGGCCTCGTTGCTGTAGCGCTTCTTGCCATAGGGCACCTCCTCGGGCGCGTACCTCAGGAAGTGGTGCGCCTGGCCCAGCATGGGACCCAGGCCGCCCATCTGCCACATCAGCCACTGCATGACGTCATAGCGCACCTTGCCCTCGGCCGGCAGGAACCTGCCGTGCTTTTCCGCCAGATAGACGAGGATGGCGCCCGATTCGAACAGCGGCAGGGGCTGTCCGTCCGGGCCGTCAGGGTCCAGGATGGCCGGGATCTTGTTGTTCGGGCTGATCTTCAGGAAGCCGGGGTCGAACTGGTCGCCGGCGCCGATGTTCACGGCGTGGACGTTGTAGTCCAGGCCCAGCTCTTCCAGCAGGATGTGCACCTTGTGGCCGTTGGGCGTCGCCCAGCTGTAGAGTTCAATCGTCATAACCTGCTCTTTTCCTTTCCTTTTCCGGGAGTCCGGCACAGTCTAGTGAGTGGCGACCGCACCAGCGAGGTCCCCCAAGACGTGGCGTCCCCCGCTGGATGCGACAAGTCCGCCGCAGTCATGGCTGTGTTTCCCTGGGCTCAAGAATGGCCCCGCTGCGGACCGCGCGGGCGCACCACCACAAGGGCCACGCCCACGGCCGCCACCGCCATGCCGACCAGGGCCAGCGGCCCCAAACGCTCGTCGAACAGCAGCCAGGCGATGGTCCCGGTGACCGGCGGCACGAGATAGAACAGGCTGGCCGTACGGCCCGCCTCGCCCAGCCGGATCAGCAGCATCAGCAGGCTGACGGCTCCCAGGGAGAGCACGAAGACCAGCCAGCCCAGGGCGAAGAGGAATTCGCCGCTCCAGGTGATGTGATTGTCCTCGAAGGCCAGGGCCACGACGCCGGTGGCCAGGGTGGCTGCGGAGTACTGGATGGCCGCGCCGGACCAGAGATCCAGGTCGGTGCAGAAGCGCTTCTGGTAGACGACGCCGCTGGTGATCGCCAACAGGGCCAGCACGCTGAGCAGCACCGCCGGAATGCCGAAGCCCTCGAACAGCTCGGCGCCGACGGCCAGGTCCATGCGGTCCGAGAGCACCATGACCACGCCCAGCAGGCCGAGGACCAGGCCCACCACCTGGCGCGGACGCACCGTCTCGCCCAGCAGTGGTCCCACCACCGTGGCCGTCAGGATTGGCTGCAGGCAGACGATCAGGGCCGACAGGCCGGCCGGCAGTCCCTGCTCGATGGAGGCGAAGACGGCGCCGAGATAGAGGGAATGCACCATGATCCCGACCACGGCGGCATGGCCCATCAGGCGCAGGTCGCGCGGCCACTGCGCCTTCAGGACGACGGCCAGCGGCACCACCAGCAGCGTGACCAGCGCAAAGCGCAAGGCCAGGAAAGTCTGCGATTCGGCGTAGGGCAGGCCCAGCTTGGCCCCGATGAAGCCGGTGGCCCAGAGCACGACGAACAGCCCGGGCACAACCCGTACGAAGAGGGAGGAAGATGACATGAAGCTCTTGTTCTGGCGTGTGTTCAGGTCCCCGCAAGCGAGAGACAAGCCCTAACAGAGCGATGGGCGGTCAGGTAGCCCTCTAGGAACAGGGCACCTATGCGCCAGTGCTGGAGCGGGAAACGGCACCGCCGCTAGCCGACACGTTCCAAGCTATCTGTGTTCCGCGAACTGCCGGAAGCCACGTCCCTAAACACCCAGCCCTCGAAGCAGCGGGAAGACAGGGCAGATCTCAATCGCCGGCGCCACAGACCTCGACGACAGGTGTACCAGTACCGATCTCGAAGCCTTTGGAGCCAGTGTAACCGCCACTGCTGTCATCGCAAACCTCACCACCCAGACTTTCTGTTTCATCAAGGTTGCCCTCTCCAGAGAAGGTGCCGCCACTAAGAGTGAAGAGGTTGTTTCCAATCTCGCCCTTGAACCGGTTGTCGTTTATCTCGATACCCAGAGCACTCCCCTCGAAGAAGACGCCGTCAGCGCTTGTCCCTGAAATCTCGTTGTCGCTCAACGTCACCCGGCCGTCAGCACCACCAGGAGTCCAGAAATAAATGCCATGGCCTCCAGACAAAGGCCTATTCCCCGTGTCAGCGATCACGTTGCCGCTCAACGCGATGCGGCCGTCATAGGCGCCGGCACCAGCCCCGAAGGCAATGCCATGGCCACCTATGTTGGCGATCTCATTTTCCTTCAGTTCGACGCGGCCACTTTCGCCCGCATAATTCTCGAAGGAAACACCGTGCCCTTCTGTATTCATGACCGTGTTGTTACTCAACGTCACGCGGCCATCAACGGCTCCGGCACCTTCCCCGAAGAACACGCCGTCACCGCCTGTAACAATGATCACGTTGTCGCTCACCAATACATTTGAATCATTGATCCCGGCAGTCTCCCCAAAGGAAACGCCGTCTTCGCTTGTTGCGGTTACGAAGTTGTCACCCACCCAAACATCCCGGGCGTCATCTCCGAATCGTACACCGTCCTCCTCTGTTGCAAAGACAATGTTCTCCGTAATCTGGAAGGTACTGTTGTCATCGTCGACATCGATGCCAACGCCACCGATGCCTTCGAAGATATTGTCGCTGATCATGACCCCCTGGTTGGCATCATCGAACTCGACACCTTCGTCACCCGCAAGGGCGATTTCGTTGTCGAGAATGGCGATGTGCTCGTTTTCATCTCCGAACTCGATCCCGTCGTCGTTGGTTTCGAGTATGCTGTTGCCCGAGATGAGGAAATCGCGATTGTTTTCATTCGCATAGATTCCTTCACCACCGATGTCCTCAAGGTCGTTGTCGGCAATCTCCACCTCGCTGTTGGCATCGTTAAACTGAATGCCTTCATTGCCGGTTCCGGCAATGCTGTTGCCAGTGATCCGGATATCACTGTTGTCGTCCTCGAATTCGATGCCGTCGTCGTGCGTATCCGTGATGTGGTTACCGGAAACCTCGAAGTTCCTGTTGCCACCCTCTGCATAGATGCCTTCATTGCCGGTGTTCGTCAGGCTGTTGCCGCGAATGGTCACGTCCGAAGCCCCTCCAAAAAAGCGAATGCCCTCTTCATGCGGATCCGAGATCGTATTGCCGGTCAGAGTGACGTCCGTGACATCATGGTTGAATGCAATGCCTGCATAACCTGTGTTGGAAATCGTATTTCCCATCAGACTGATTTCCGAGGAGCCCGCATCAAATCCAATGCCATACGCGCCTGTCTCGGAAATATCGTTGCCAGCAAGTGTGACGCCGCGCGTATCAGGCATCCCTTCAAGACCAAAGTTACCCGGAGGGGGCGATACGCCACCCCCACGAACATCCATCCCGCCGACATAAGTATTGTCGGCCAGCGTCACCACCGCGTTGTCGCCGCCAAAACTCACTGTCCCGCGGCGGCCCGGCGCGCTGTAGGTCATGGTGGTCCCGGAGTCGACGCCGCGCACGAGGAGCTCGTGGCCGCCGCCGATCAGCGTCTGGCCGTCCTCCAGTTCGACGCCGCCGTCCAGGTCGCCGTCGCCGCCCTTGGCAACGACCAAACCGTTCTCCTCGGCCGCGGCCAGGGCGTCCGCCAGGTTGCCGCCGCCGCCGGCCACCTCGACCACCTCGCCGATGGTCACGCCGGTGGCGACGTTTTCAACATCCTCCGTCGTTTCCGGCCGCTGCGAGGGACCGGCCTCGGTGACGATGTCCACG